>NZ_JBITFP010000011.1:0-195882 GCF_044456245.1 Micromonospora sp. NPDC051006 | reverse complement strand
GAGGCTGGCCCGCACATGGGGTGGCCGTACAGCGCCGTAGGGATGCAGAGGGCACTGGAGTCGGCGATCGGCTTGCCCAGCAGGTCGACCAGCGCGTCGCGGATGCTCGGGTTCGTGACGCCCGCGGACGTGAGAAGAAGCTTCACGCTTGCCTCCTGTACGTAGCGGTCATGACGCTCTCCCCGAGAGTCGGGAGATCGGGTGCACGGGAATACAGACTGGCCACCATAACGAAACTCATCGCCGTTGCGACCCCTCAAGCCCCCGCACGCACATGGAGCCATGCCAGTGCGCCCGCAGGCACCTGCCAGATTCGATGGCCTTGGTGTAGGTGGCTGCTTCGTCGTCGCGGTAGGTGGCCTCGCCGAAGGCTGCCTCAGCCATCGATCGGGTGCTGGTGAGGGGGACGGCATGACCGCTTGGCTGCACGGATGGCTGTACTCGGATCGAGATCAACCATGGAAAGTGCTGGTGGAGCCCAGGGGACTTGAACCCCTAACCCCTGCCTTGCAAAGGCAGTGCTCTGCCAGTTGAGCTAGGGCCCCGAGGGCGGCGGTGCCGCCTGGTCACTGGCGGCTGAGGCGTGGGCCTCAGCGCAGGTCGGGCGCGGTGGTGGCCTCGTGCCAGAGGGCGCGCTCGTCGTTGGAAGCCTTGACCTTCTTGGCCACGACGGCGGCCACGCCGACAACGCCGGCGAGAATCAGAAGCTTCTTGAACATGGGGCGACCCCTTGCGCTCGGCTGCCGTCGGATGACGTGCGGTGGGGCTAGCTGGAATCGAACCAGCGACCTCAGAGTTATCAGCTCTGCGCTCTAACCGACTGAGCTATAGCCCCGCGTTGCGACGAGCAAGGTTAACCCATCCGCGCTTGCCGCCCCAAATCGGGGTCCGGGCCCGCGCGGCGCCGTCGCGATCTCGAAAGTACCGGAGTGCGGAACGCCGGGGCGACCGCTTTCCGCGGTGCCCCGGCGACCGATGTTTCAGTCCCGCTCGGCGAGCGTCAGCTCGATGCCGCCGACCAGGTCGGCGCAGACGTTGTAGACGAACGCCCCGAGCGTGGCCAGCGCGGTGAACAGCACGACGTTGACCAGGCCGATCAACGCCGAGCTGAGGATGACGCCCCGGGCGGTGATCTGGAAGCCGTCGGTGCTCTGCCCACCGCCGGCGCTGACCAGGTCGGTCAGGCTGTCGTTGACGCTCTGGAAGACGCCCATCGCGTCCAGCGCGAGGTAGAGCACCGAGGTGGCGACCACCACGACGATGAAGAGCACCACCGAGACGGCGAATGCGAACTTCATCACCGACCAGGGGTCGATCCGCTTCAGGTTCAGCCGGGCCCGGCGCGGTCCGCGGGACGCGGCCGAGCTGACCGAGGTACGGGCCGCGCGTACCGCTTCACCAACGCGAGCGGCCCCGACGGCGGCCGCGTTGCCGATGCCCGGTGGCAGACCGCCGCCGTTGTTCGGGCGACCACCCGGCCCCTGCCGGCTGCCGTCCGGCTGCGGCATCGGGCTGCCGCCGACCCGGGGCTGGGTGCCGGTCGTCCCGCTGGCGGACGCGCCGGCCCGGACCGGGATCTGCTGGGTGCTGGTCGGCCGGGCGGCACCCGCCGCGCCGGCGGAACCGCCCGCAGCGGCCTCGGCCGGTGTCGCCTCGGTCTTCTCAGCGGACCCCGCCTCGTCGGTCGGCTTGTCCGGCGGTGGCGTCATCCCGGGAGCCCGGGTGAATTTCGGGGCAGGCGCATCGGCCGGGACGGTCGCCCGGCCCACGGCGGCGCGGCCGGTCGCTGGTGTGCCGCCCGATGCGGCCTCCTCGTCGACCGGGTTGGCCGAGGTCCCCGTGTTCCCCGACTTCGCCTGTGTCTCCGTCATTCAACTAGTCCTGTTCGTCAGGCTCGTCGGCATTGCGAGCAATCGCCACGATAGTCACGCCGTCCGGAAGGTCCATCAGCTTGACCCCCATTGTGTTCCGGTCACGCGTACGGCGTACAGGCTTCACCGGAGTCCGGATGACACCACCGTTGCTCGTGATGGCGAACAGCTCATCGTCCGGGTCGATCACCACCGCACCGACCAGACCACCGCGTCGCTCGGTGATCTTCGCAGTCAGCACACCTTTACCTCCCCGGCCCTGGACCGGGTATTCCTCGATCGGGGTACGTTTCGCGTATCCCCCGTTTGTGGCCACCAGGACGTCCAGACCCTCCCGGACGACCTCCATGGCGAGCAGGACGTCGTCCTCGGCGAAGCGCATGCCGATCACGCCCGAGGTGGCCCGCCCCATCGGTCGCAGCGCCTCGTCGGTCGCGTTGAACCGGATCGCCTGAGCGTTCTTCGAAACCAGCAGCAGGTCGTCCGCCGGCCCGACCAGGGCGGCACCGACCAGCTCGTCCTCATCGCGCAGGTTGATCGCGATGATGCCGCCGGAACGGTTGGAGTCGAACTCCTCGAGCCGCGTCTTCTTCACCAGGCCGTTCTTCGTGGCCAGTACCAGGTAGGGAGCCACCTGGTAGTTCGGAATTTCGATGATCTGTGCGATCTGCTCGTCCGGTAGGAAGGCGAGCAGATTGGCCACGTGCTGACCCTTCGCCACCCTACTGGCTTCCGGAAGCTCGTACGCCTTGGCCCGGTAGACCCTGCCCTTGTTGGTGAAGAACAGGATCCAGTCGTGGGTGGAGCAGACGAAGAAGTGGCTGACGATGTCGTCCTGGCGCAGCGTGGCGCCGCTGACGCCCTTGCCGCCACGGCGCTGCGAGCGGTACAGGTCGACCTTGGTCCGCTTGGCGTACCCGGTGCGGGTGATCGTGACGACCACGTCCTCCCGCGCAATGAGGTCCTCCATCGAGACCTCGCCGTCGAACGGCACGATCTGGGTACGGCGCTCGTCGCCCCACTTGGCGACGATCTCGCCCAGCTCCTCGGAGACGATCCGCCGCTGCCGCTCCGGCTTCGCCAGGATGTCCTTCAGGTCGGCGATCTCGATCTCGAGCTTCGCCAGGTCGTCCAGGATCCGCTGCCGCTCCAGGGCGGCCAGCCGGCGCAGCTGCATGTCGAGGATCGCGGTCGCCTGGATCTCGTCGATCTCGAGCAACCGGACCAGGCCCTGCCGGGCGTCCTCCACCGTCGGCGAGCGCCGGATCAGGGCGATCACCTCGTCGAGGGCGTCGAGCGCCTTGGACAGGCCGCGCAGGATGTGCGCCCGCTCCTCGGCTTTGCGCAGCCGGAACGCGGTCCGCCGGCGGATCACGTCGATCTGGTGCTCGACGTAGTAGCGGATGAACTGGGCCAGGTTGAGCGTGCGCGGCACCCCGTCGACCAGCGCCAGCATGTTGGCGCCGAAGGTCTCCTGGAGCTGCGTGTGCTTGTAGAGGTTGTTCAGCACCACCTTGGCGACCGCGTCGCGCTTGAGCACCAGCACGATCCGCATACCGGTACGCCCGGAGGACTCGTCGCGGATGTCGGCGATGCCGGCGAGCTTGCCCTCCTTGATCAGCTCGGCGATCCGCTCGGCCAGGTTGTCCGGGTTCACCTGGTAGGGCAGCTCGCTGACAACCAGGGCGGGCCGGCCGCGCTTGTCCTCCTCGACCTCCACGACGGCACGCATCCGGATCGAGCCGCGCCCGGTGCGGTACGCGTCCTGGATCGCCTGGGTGCCGACGATCAGGCCGTGGGTCGGGAAGTCCGGGCCCTTCACGATGCCGAGCAGCGCCTCGAGGGTGGTGGCCTCGTCCTCGTCCGGGTTCTCCAGGCACCACTGCACCGCCGCGCCGATCTCCCGCAGGTTGTGCGGCGGGATCTTGGTGGCCATGCCGACCGCGATGCCCTCGGAGCCGTTCACCAACAGGTTGGGGATCCGGGACGGCAGGATGGTGGGCTCCTTGGCCCGACCGTCGTAGTTGTCCTGCAGGTCGACGGTGTCCTCGTCGATGTCGCGCAGCATCTCCATGGCGAGCGGGTCGAGCTTGCACTCGGTGTAGCGCATCGCCGCCGCCGGGTCGTTACCGGGCGAGCCGAAGTTGCCGTTGCCGTCGACCAGCGGGTAGCGCAGCGACCAGGGCTGCGCCATCCGGACCAGCGCGTCGTAGATCGCCGAGTCGCCGTGCGGGTGGAACTGACCCATCACGTCGCCGACGACCCGGGAGCACTTCACGTAGCCACGGTCCGGCCGGTAGCCGGAGTCGAACATCGCGTAGAGGATCTTGCGGTGTACCGGCTTGAGCCCGTCCCGGACGTCCGGCAGCGCCCGCCCGACGATGACGCTCATGGCGTAGTCGAGGTAGGAGCGCTGCATCTCCACCTCGAGCCCGACCGGTTCGATCCGGTCGTGCGCGACCACGGCGCCGGCGGTCTCGGGGACCTCGGGCTCGCTCGGTGTGGACTCGGGGGTATCAGTCACTGTTTACCCTTATCAGACTCAGAGTCGTTTTCGTGCTGTGGATAACCGCTGTGGAAAGCGGCCTAGCTGTGGATAACTCTGTGGATCGGCGGACCGGTGGGTGGTTGCCCGCCCGGCCCGCCGATCACCGTCAGATGTCCAGGAACCGGACGTCCTTGGCGTTGCGCTGGATGAACGACCGGCGCGCCTCCACGTCCTCACCCATCAGAACGCTGAACAACTCGTCTGCGGTTGCCGCGTCGTCGAGCGTGACCTGACGGAGCGTACGGGTCGCCGGGTTCATCGTGGTCTCCCACAGCTCGGGATAGTTCATCTCACCGAGACCCTTGAACCGCTGGATGTCGTCCGGCCTGGCGTTCGGCTTCTTCTGCTGGCGCAGCGCGATCAGCCCGTCGCGCTCCCGGTCGGAGTACGCGTACTGCGCGTCGTCGCCCTTCTTGTTCCACTTGATCTTGTAGAGCGGCGGTGCGGCCAGGTAGACGTGCCCCAGCTCGACCAGCGGACGCATGAAGCGGAAGAGCAGGGTGAGCAGCAGCGTCTGGATGTGCTGGCCGTCCACGTCCGCGTCGGCCATCAGCACGATCTTGTGGTAGCGCAGCTTCTCGATGTCGAAGTCGTCGTGGATGCCGGTGCCCAGCGCGGTGATCAACGCCTGGACCTCGTTGTTCTTCAGCACCCGGTCGATCCGGGCCTTCTCCACGTTGAGGATCTTGCCGCGGATCGGCAGGATCGCCTGGGTCCGCGGGTCGCGCCCCTGCTTCGCCGAGCCGCCGGCCGAGTCGCCCTCGACGATGAAGACCTCGGACTCCCGCGGGTCGGTCGACTGGCAGTCGGCCAGCTTGCCGGGCATCGAGCCGGACTCCAGCAGCGACTTGCGTCGGGCCAGCTTGCGCGCCTGCTGGGCGGCGATCCGGGCCCGGGCCGCCTGGGAGGCCTTCTGGATGATGGTCCTGGCCTCGGCCGGGTTGCGGTCGAACCAGTCGACCAGCCACTCGTTGCAGACCCGCTGCACAAAGCTCTTCACCGGGGTGTTGCCGAGCTTGGTCTTGGTCTGGCCCTCGAACTGCGGGTTGGCCAGCTTCACCGAGATGATCGCGGCGAGCCCCTCGCGGATGTCCTCGCCGGAGAGCTTCTCGTCGCCCTTGAGCAGCTTCTTCTCCGCGCCGTAGCGGTTGACCACGCTGGTCAGCGCGGCCCGGAAGCCCTCCTCGTGGGTACCGCCCTCGTGGGTGTTGATCGTGTTGGCGAAGGTGTAGACCGACTCGCCGTACGACTCGTTCCACTGCATGGCGATCTCGACCGACATGCCCTCCTCCTCGGCCCCGAACTCGACCACCGTCTTGTGGATCGGGTTCTTGGACGCGTTGAGGTGCCGTACGAAGTCGGCGATGCCGCCCTCGTAGTAGAAGGTCACCTCACGCTGCCGGCCGTCCTCCTCCTCGGCCACCCGCTCGTCGAGCAGGTGGATGCGGAGGGCACGGTTGAGGAAGGCCATCTCCTGCAGGCGCCGGTAGATGGTCTGGAAGTCGAAGTCGACGGTCTCGAAGACGTCGGGGTCGGGCCAGAAGGAGACCGCCGAGCCCGTGCGGTCGGTGGTCTCGCCCTTGTCCAGCGGGCCGGGCTTGGAGTTGTCGTACTGCTGCCGCCACACGAAACCGGACTTGTGGATCTCCACAGCCATCCGGGTGGAGAGCGCGTTCACCACGGAGACACCGACGCCGTGCAGACCGCCGGAGACCGCGTACGCCTTGCCGTCGAACTTGCCGCCCGCGTGCAGCACGGTCAGCGCGACCTCGACACCCGGCTTCTTGAGCTTCGGGTGCAGGTCGACCGGGAAGCCTCGGCCGTTGTCGGTGACCCGGACCCCGCCGTCGGCCAGCAGCACCACGTCGATGGTGTCGCAGTAACCGGCCAGCGCCTCGTCGACCGCGTTGTCCACGACCTCCCACACGAGGTGGTGCAGACCCCGCTCACCGGTCGACCCGATGTACATGCCGGGCCGCTTCCGGACCGCTTCCAGCCCTTCAAGAACGGTGATCGACTCTGCGCCGTACTGCTGATTGTCCTGCGCTGCCACGCTCGGCCACTTTCTCGCTCCGTCGGCACCGGTGGGCGCTTCGGGCGCGGGTTCGGCGGACAGGACGCGACGTCGGCGCGCGGACCGACACCGGAGGACTCCGGTGACGGGTCGGTACGCGCCGGTCGCCGCGGTCGCCCGCGGATCGCGATCGGCTCGACCCGACGTGGACAATGATCACGGGCCCTCTTCCGGGCCCGTGTCTCCTCGCTCCGCACCGGGTCTTCGTCTCTCCGTCAATCTTACTGTGCGCTGGCGGCAGAAACGCCACTCGGCACCCTCGCAAAGCGGCTGAGAACTCCGTAGCGGGCCGAACCGCGCCGTCCGCGACTCCCCCTACACGCCAACCCTCGATCGAGGGCGGCGCCGCCCGCCGGGTGCACCCGCTGCCGGGCGGGTCGGGGGGTCGCATACCGGCGGGCGGTGCCGTACGTTTGCGGCGGTCCCGACGCGGGCTTGATCTTTCCTGGCGGAAACCGGACGATCGTCCCGATCGACTCCCACACGTGCTCTTAAGAGGTGACCTCAGATGGGGCTGGACAACGTCGCGGTGCACTGGCCGCGGACCGGCCGCTTCTACGATCCGGTCGCACCGGCCGAGTTCGTCGACTTCGGCGAGATCGTCGACATGCCACAGATCTCCGCGCCGACCGCCGCGCTGGCGGAGCTGATCGCGAAGACCGGCACGGTCCGGGCGACCGCGTACACAGAGCTGGTGGATCTGCTGCTCGGCCTCGAGGGTGTGCTCTACGCCACAGACGCCGCGGCCGAGGACGAGGACCCGGTGATCGACCCGGACGGGTGCTCCTGGATCGCCGACGGCATCGAGCGGTTCGTCGCCGGGCATCGCACGCACGGCGAGGCGGTGACGTTCGACTCGGTCAGCTCCGTGCTCCGCTCGCTGCTCGGCGACGGACGGCTGGCCGAGCAGCAGCTGCGGTGGTTGGACGGCCGGCTGGACGCGCTGCGCGACGAGAGCGGCGAACCCCCGCAGTGGAACTTCACCTGCGCCGAGCTGAGCGTGCTGGCGGCGTTCTACCGGCGCTGCGCGGACCGCGGCTTCGCCGTCTACGCCGAGTCGGAGGCACCCCGCCGGGTTCCGCAGCCCTGACGCCCCGCTATCCGGCGGTGCCGGTGCGGTTCGCGGCGTCGGCGCCGGCCCGGTTCGCGGCGGCGATGACATCGGTGAGCGCGGCGTGCAGCTGACGCAGGTCGTCGAGCGGCAGGCCGAGCCGCGACACGATCGCCGGCGGGATCCGCTCGGCCTCGGCGCGCAGCGCCTTGCCGCTGGCGGTGAGCGTGACCGCCAGGCTCCGCTCGTCGGCGGCGTCGCGCTCCCGGCGCAGGTGCCCGGCCGCCTCCAGCCGCTTCAGCAACGGTGAGAGCGTGCCCGGGTCGAGCTGCAGCAGGCGACTGAGCTCGCGCACGGAGAGCGGGGCGTGCTGCCAGAGCGCCAGCATCACCAAGTACTGCGGGTGGGTCAGCCCCATCGGCTCCAGCAGCGGCCGGTAGACCGCGACCACGCCGCGCGCGGCGACCGAGAGCGCGAAGCACACCTGCTGCTCCAACGCCAGGGGATCCCCGTCGAGCTGTTCGGTCACCGTCGACCTCCTATCCGTGTTGCGATCGTACCAATCATTGGTGTACCAATTATTTGTACACCAAACGCCGTTGCGGGAGAGGCGAGGCGATGAGTGACGAGAAGCCGACCACCAGAAGCCCCGGCGAGGGCGGCCGACTCATGGCCTGGGCGTTCCGCAACCTGGCGGGCCCTCCCGAGGTGCAGGGCGCGGTGCAGGGCGGCTCGACCCACGCCCGGGAGGCGTGGAAGGACGACCTGGAGCGACGCAAGCAGTGGAGCCGCGAGCAACGGGAACGCAAGCGCGCCGAGCGGGAGGCCCGGCGCACCGGTCGCTGACCCCTCAGCCGTACGTGTCGCGGGGGCCACGACCGCGTACCCGGCGCGGCCCGCGCGACCACGACGGCGCCGCCGGGCCGTGGATGTGCAGCTTGCGCACCACGTTGTGGCCGACCTCTTTGGCGATCTGCTTCAACAGTGATCCGGCGAGCAGTCGCAACTGGGTCGCCCAGGCGGTGGAGCGGGCCTCCACGGTCAGCTCGCCGTTCTCCAGCTTCACCGGCCGGCTGTTCTGTGCCACCTCGGCGCCGACCACCCGCTCCCAGGCGCCGAAGACGGTCGCCTCGGCGGCGGGCTGCTGCCAGCCACGGGCCTTGACCAGTCGGTTCAACACCGCGCCGAGCGGCTGCGGATCCCGCGGATCAGGGCCCGGGCCCGAGTAGCCGCGCAGCCGCCGCTCCCCACCCCCGGCTGCGCCGGTCCCGCCCGGGCCGCCGCGCCGGCGGGTCCGGTTGGCATCCCGTCGGGCCTTCGCCGCATCCAGCACCGCGCGCGCCAACTCCGGCCCCGCCACGCCGTCCGCCATTCCCGCCCCGTCGGCCGCGTTCGCTCCGCCGGCCGGCTCCGCCTTTCCGGCCGGGTCAGTTTGGCGGGCCGGGTCCGACCGGCCCGGGCCATCCGCGCGCCCCGCCGGCGTACCGGCCGGCTTACCGCCCGCGGCTCTACGGTCTGGCTCATCCGGCACGACGCACCATCCCCTCGCCCACCTCGTACCGGGCACCGCGCAGGGCGGCCGGTACGTCGTCGTCGACCGCGCAGGTGACCACGAGCTGGCTCGCACCGCCGACCAGCTCCGCCAGCCGCTCCCGGCGCCCGGCGTCCAGCTCGGCGAAAACGTCGTCGAGCACCAGCACCGGCTCGATCCCGTCGGCCCGCAGCAGGTCGTAGCCGGCCAGCCGCAGGGCCAGCGCGAACGACCAGGACTCGCCGTGGCTGGCGTACCCCTTCGCGGGCAGCGGGCCGAGGGTGAGGGCCAACTCGTCGCGGTGCGGGCCGACCAGCGTGGTGCCCCGCTCGATCTCCGCTGACCGGGAGTCGGCCAGGGCGGTGGTCAGCGCCTCGGCCAGCACCGCCCGGTCCGTGGTCGGCTCGGCCAGCTCCACCGAGGGCCGGTAGGCGATGCCGGCCGAGCCCCGTCCGGCGGCCACCGCGTCGTACGCCTTGGCCACGTGCGGCGCCAGCGCGGCGACCAGCTCCAGCCGACCGGCGAGCAGCTCCGCGCCGTGCTGGGCCAGGTGGGTGTCCCAGACGGCCAGGGTGGAGAGGTCCCCGCCGCGCGTCCCGCCGGTCTTGCGGGCCAGGTACGCCGTGCGGAGCAGGGCGTTGCGCTGCTTCACCACCCGCTCGTAGTCGGCCCGTACCCCGGCGTACCGAGGCTGGCGGCTGACCAACAGGTCGTCCAGGTATCGGCGACGCTCGGCCGGGTCGCCCCGGACGAGTTCCAGGTCCTCCGGGGCGAAGAGCACCAGCCGCAGCGCGCCGAGCACGTCGCGGGCCCGCCGGGCCGGTGAGCGGCCGAGCCGGGCCCGGTTGGCCTTGCCCGGGACGATCTCCAACTCGACCAGCAGCTCCCGGCCGTCGTGCACGACCGCGCACCGGATCACCGCCGAGCCCGCGCCCATCCGCACCAGCGGCGCGTCCGTGGCGACCCGGTGGCTGTCCAGGGTCGCCACGTAGCCGAGCGCCTCGACCAGGTTCGTCTTGCCGACGCCGTTCGCGCCGATCAGGACGTTCGTCCCCGGCTCCAGGTCCACGCCGACGCGCTCGTACGAGCGGAAGTCGACCAGTTCAAGCCGGCGGACGTACACAGGTTGTGGATACCGCTCAGCGCTTGTGGACGGCGTGCCCGCCGAACTGCTGGCGCAGCGCGGCGACCGCCTTCATCGCGGGCGAGTCGTCCTGCCGGGAGGCGAACCGGGCGAAGAGCGAGGCGGTGATGACGTTGAGCGGCACCGCGAGCCGGACCGCCTCGTCGACCGTCCAGCGGCCCTCGCCGGTGTCCTCGGTGTAGCCGCTCAGCTCGGCCAGCTCCGGGTCCTCGTCGAGGGCGCGGTCGAGCAGGTCGAGCAGCCAGGACCGGACCACCGTGCCCTCGCGCCAGGACTTGAACACCCCGGGCACGTTGGTGACCAGCTCGGAGGCGGCGAGCAGCTCGTAGCCCTCGGCGTAGGCGTGCATCAGGCCGTACTCGATGCCGTTGTGCACCATCTTGGCGTAGTGCCCGGCGCCGACCGGACCAGCGTGCACGAAACCGAACTCGCCCGCCGGCTTGAGCGACTCGAAGATCGGCATCAGCCGCTCGACGTGCTCCTGGGCGCCGCCGACCATCAGCGCGTAGCCGTTCTGCCGGCCCCAGACGCCGCCGGAGACGCCGACGTCGATGTAGCCGATGCCGCGCTCGTTGAGCCGCTCCGCCCGGGGGGCGTCGTCGCTGAACCGCGAGTTGCCGCCGTCGATGATGATGTCACCGGCGCCGAGGACGTCGGCGAGCTCGTCGATGGTCGCGTCGGTCACGCCGGCCGGGACCATCACCCAGATCGCCCGCGGCGACTCGAGCTTCTCGGCCAGCGCCGCGAGGGACGGCACGTCGCTCAGCTCCGCGTTGTGGTCGAAACCGACCACCTCGTGCCCGGCGGCGCGCAACCGCTCACGCATGTTGCCGCCCATCCGGCCGAGTCCTACCAGGCCGAGCTGCATCGTTCCTACCTCCGGTGTGACTGTTTTGCGAGCGCGATCAGCGGGACACGCGGATCGGCATGATGAGGTACCGGTACCCGGGGATGACCTCGCCATCCTCGCCGGCGGGCGAAATCACCGCGGGCTTGAAGGCGTCGACGAACGAGAGCATCGCGGTCTGCGCGCCCAGGTTGGCCAGACCGTCGATCAGGTACTGCGGGTTGAAGCCGATGGTCAGCGGGTCGCCGGTGAAGGTTGCCTCCATCGCCTCGCTCGCCCGCGCCTCCTCGGAGCCGCCGGCCTCGACCACGAGCCCGTCGGCGCTGAAGCTGAGCAGCACCGGGGTGGTCCGCTCGGCGACCAGTGCGACGCGCTTGACCACCTCGATCAGGGTGCTGACCGACAGCCGGGCCTCGGCGTTGTGGCTGGCCGGGAAGAGCGAGCGGACCGGCGGGTAGTTGGCACCGTCGAGCAGCCGGCTGGTGGTGCGCCGGGTTCCGCCGGCGAAGCCGATCATGCCCTCGCCCGCGCCACCGGTGGCGAGCGCCAGAGTGACCTCACCGCCGAGCGGCCCCAGCGCCTTGGCGGTGTCGTGCAGGGTGCGCGCCGGCACGAGGGCGTTGAGGCTCACCTCGGGGTCGTCCGGGCGCCACTGGATCTCGCGCAGCGCCAGCCGGTAGCGGTCGGTGGCGAGCATCGCCAGCGTGCCGCCGCTCAGCTCGATCCGGACGCCGGTCATCATCGGCAGGGTCTCGTCGCGCCCGGCGGCGACAGCCACCTGGGCGACCGCGGCGGCGAAGGTGGCCGCCTCTACCGTGCCGGCGCTCTCCGGCATCTCCGGCAGCGACGGGTAGTCCTCCACCGGCATGGTGGGCAGGGTGAACCGGGCGCTACCGCAGACCAACTCGAGGTGCGCACCGACCGCGGCGATGTCCACCGGCTTGGCCGGCAGCGCCTTGGTGATCTCGGCGAGCAGGCGGCCGGAGACCAGCGCGGCCCCGTCGGCATCGCCCTGCACCTCGACGGTGACCTGGCTGGAGACCTCGTAGTCGAACCCGGACACCTGCAGGTTGCCGTCGGTGACCCGGAGCATCACACCGGCCAGCACCGGTACGGATGGCCGGCTGGGCAGGCTCTTCGCGGTCCACGCCACGGCCTCGGCGAGCGCGTCGCGCTCCACTCGGAACTTCATCAATGCCTCCGCGTCGACGTCAGCCACAACTCTCTCATGCCGACCGCTGCCTACCGACCCGCCCGACCGTGCGGGTACCCATCGCACCTTAGGGCGCGGCGGCATCGGCTGTGCGCCCGACCCCGGTGCCGGGGTTGGTGCTCACCTCGGTTGGGCAGCGTTCGGCCCGATCCACAGAAAGTCCAACGGTGATGATTGGTTTTTGTTCTTTTAGAAGAGATAACTCATCGTCTTCATCGCACCTGTGCAAACTGTGGAGAACCGGCGTCCGCGCAGGTGAGACAGGTTATCCACCGGTGTGCAGGCTGTGGAGAACCGGGGTGCAAACCCGTGCCGTGGTCCACAGGCCACCGCCGGCGGCTGGTTGTCCACCGTTGTCCACCGGTTGTCCACCGGTAATCCACCGACTTTCTCCCCAGACCTGTGGACCGTCCGGGTCGTCTCGAGGCTCGTCATCCCCAGAACCTTCAACAGCTCGCCCACAGGGCGGTCGTCATCGGTGGACGACGGCGCGGTTGTCCCCAGCCGTCCACAGCACTGTCCCCAGGGTTTCTCCACAGGCTGTGGGTAACTGGGAGCGGACCGACCGTAGTTATCCACCGACGGTGGATAACTGGATGTGGACAACGATCGTCGGCGGTGTCGGTCACGGGTTCAATGCTGCGGGCTCGACCGGCTCGAGGGTCAAGTTCACCGGGTGGAAAACAGAAAAACCCGGCCGTGGGCGCGGCCGGGCGGAGGTTGCGGCCCGCCGTCGGTCTCGCGACGGCAGGCGTACGCCTCAGGTGTTCTGCTTGATCCGGTTGGTCAGCTCGGCGATCTGGTTGTAGAGCGACCGGCGCTCTGCCATCTGCTGGCGGATCTTGCGGTCGGCGTGCATCACCGTGGTGTGGTCCCGGCCGCCGAACGCCTGGCCGATCCGGGGCAGCGAGAGGTCGGTCAACTCCCGGCACAGGTACATCGCCACCTGACGGGCGTTGACCAGGACCCGGGACCGGGAGTGTCCGCGCAGGTCCTCCAGGCTCACCCCGAAGTAGTCAGCGGTCGACGCCATGATCTGGTCGGCGTTGATCTCCGGCCCGGCGCCGTCGGGCATGAAGTCCCGGAGGACCTCCTCGGCCAGTGACAGCTCGACGGTCGACCGGGTCAGGCTGGCGAACGCGGTCACCCGGATCAGCGCGCCCTCCAGTTCCCGGATCGAGTTCGACACCCGGGAGGCGATGAACTCCAGCACGTCCGGCGGGGCGTACATCCGCTCCTGCGCCGCCTTCTTCTGCAGGATCGCGATCCGGGTCTCCAGGTCCGGCGGCTGGATGTCGGCCAGCAACCCCCACTCGAACCGGGTTCGCATCCGGTCTTCGAGCGTGGCGAGCTGGCGCGGCGACCGGTCGGAGGTGATCACGATCTGCTTGTTGGCGTTGTGCAGGGTGTTGAAGGTGTGGAAGAACTCCTCCTGGGTGCGCTCGCGGTTCTCCAGGAACTGGATGTCGTCGATCAGCAGGATGTCGACGTCGCGGTAGCGCCGCTGGAACGCGCTGGTCTTGTCGTCCCGGAGCGAGTTGATGAAGTCGTTGGTGAACTCCTCGGTCGAGACGTACCGGACCGAGCGGGCATTGCCGAGGGTCGTGGCGTAGTGCCCGATCGCGTGCAGCAGGTGGGTCTTGCCCAGCCCGGAGTGACCGTAGATGAAGAGCGGGTTGTAGGCCTTCGCCGGTGACTCGGCCACCGCGACCGACGCGGCGTGCGCGAACCGGTTGGACGAGCCGATGACGAACGTCTCGAACATGTACTTCGGGTTCAGCCGGTTGCCGCCCGTGTCGGCGCCGGGCAGCCGGCGGTCGTCCCGCATCCCGGTCCGGTGATCCGTGCCACCCCGGCCGGGCCCACTGTCGGTCCCGCCGTCGCGCGGCAGCGCCCGGATCACATGCTGGTCCCGGGGTGAGCCGGCGTCGTCGCGGTACCGGGGCTCGTACGGGCGGGTGTCCGAGCCCGGCGGGTTCAGCCGAGCGGCCTGCTCGTCGAAGCCGCGCCGCTCGGGCGCCGGTCGGGGTGCCGGCGGCTCCGCGAAGACGGCGCTGAACAACGTCTCCTGCGCGTCCCGCCCGGCCAGCCCGGGGTGGTGCCCGTCGCCGATCGGCGCCGCGGCCGGCGGCTCGGGGCTCTGCTCGGGCTGCGGCTGCGGCTGCGGCTGCGGCTGCTCAGGAAACGACACCTCCGGCCGCTGGCCGACACCGGTCGGCTCGTCGAGCAGGGTGGCCGGCCCGCCCTGGGGATCGATCGGCTCCGGCTCGGGCGCGCTGCGGTAGACGGTGCCCGCCGGGCGGCCGGTGGCGTCCTCGGCGACCCGGACGGTGACCGCGACCTGGATCGGCCGGCCCAGCCGGCGGGTGAGCGCCTCGGTGATCGCCGGCCGCAGGCGTGACTCGATCACGTCCCGGGTGAAGGCGTCCGGCACGGAGATCAACGCGGTGTCCTCGACGATGGCACGCAGCCGGGTCAGTCGGAGGTAGGCCCGCTGCTGGGCGGAGATGATCTCGTCGGCGAGCTCGTCCGTCGTCGCCGTCCACACCGCGGCAAGGTCGGTCGTACCGGCCACCGTCGTGCCACCCCCTCGCTTCTGCTCCCCGGCCGCCGCTGTCTGCCAGCCGGCCGTCCCGGGCCCGCCGCATTCGCGCGGGTGGTCCATCACCACCCGAACGGCCGAATGGCCGACCGGTCGTCATCCACAAGTTATCCACAGCCTGTGTACCGACCGATTGTGGCCGTTCGTCGGTTCCGGGTGGGACCTGCCCCTGCCTGAACGGGCGCTGAAGCGGGTACACCGTGCCGAACGATTCACTACCTTGTCCGGTCTTGCCGGTCGACGACGACTGCACCCCCGACGCCGACCGCAATCGGGCACGGTAACAGCGTTGTCCCTGCGCCATCAACCGTCGACGCGGCCCGGCCGTTGTCGGCATCAGTGAAAACCGCCGCTTCGGTCCTCGGCGCGTCCGGGTGGATCCCGGCTGAGCTGTTTGACGGTCATTGCGCCCCTGCGTAGGCTGGAGCGGCTGCTCTCTCGCCCTCTGCTAGGGTGATGGGTGCTTGCTGTCCGCGGTCGCATCCCCGCACTGCCGAGGTCCCGCTCCGCCGGGCAGCACCGAACGGGGGCCACCGCCGAGGTGGCCTGAACCACCCCACGACCCCGGCGATCCCGTCGCGCGGGGCGCGTACGAAAACGGAGAGCCTGACGTGAGCAAGCGCACCTACCAGCCGAACAACCGCCGGCGCGCGAAGACCCACGGCTTCCGGCTGCGCATGCGCACCCGTGCCGGCCGTGCCATTCTTGCGAACCGCCGTTCCAAGGGTCGCACCACCCTGTCGGCCTGAGGGCCGACCGGGTAGGTCCGGGGGACGTGGGCAGTCGTGCTGGCGGCCGCGCAACGACTGCGGCGCAGTACTGACTTCGCCGCAGCGGTCCGGGGTGGCCGACGCGCCGGCCGAGGCGCCGTCGTGGTCCACCTGACCCTGCCGGCCTCCCCTGAACCAGAGACACCGACCTCGCCGGAGCCGGCGCGGGCCACCGGTGCGGAGCAGCCCTCCGCCCCGACCCGCGCCGGCTTCGTCGTGTCCAAGGCCGTCGGGCCCGCCGTGGTACGCAACCGCGTCCGCCGCCGGCTCCGGCACCTGGTCCGCGAGCGCCTCGCCGCGCTGCCGGCCGGCAGCACGCTGGTCGTCCGGGCGCTGCCGGCGGCCGCCGACGCGTCCTATCCGACGCTCGGCGCCGACCTGGATGCCGCGATCACCGCGGCTCGGGCCGGGCGAGGGCGCCGCCGATGAGCGCCGACCCGACCGCCCCCCGGCCGAGCAGCGCCGCCGCCCGTGTGCTGATCGGACCCATCATCGCGTACCGTCGGTGGATAAGTCCGGCACTGCCGGCCCGCTGTCGGTTCTACCCGTCGTGCAGTGCGTACGCCCAGGAGGCGGTGGCCCGGCACGGCGCGGTCCGCGGAGCCGCCCTGGCGGTCCGGCGGCTGTTGCGCTGCCACCCCTTCCACCCTGGTGGACATGACCCGGTGCCGGAGCCGGGCGGTCGCCGCCGTGCCGATGTGACTGGAGCCTGAGAATTGTTCAGTCTGGACTGGATCTACTACGCGATCTCGTGGATCCTGCTGACCTGGCACTCCGCCTGGGACGCCATCGGGATCCCGGTCAGCGCGGTGATCGGCACGAACTTCGCCTGGATCCTGGCCATCATCTTCCTGGTGGTCACCGTCCGGGTGATCCTCTTCCCGGTCTTCGTCAAGCAGATCAAGTCGCAGCGTGCGATGCAGGCGTTGCAGCCGCAGGTCAAGGCCCTGCAGGAGAAGCACAAGGGTGACCGGGAGACGCTCCAGAAAGAGATGATGGAGCTCTACCGGAAGGAAAAGGCCAACCCGTTGATGGGCTGCCTTCCGATGTTCCTCCAGATTCCGGTCTTCCTCGGCCTCTTCCACGTGCTCCGCCGGCTCGACCCGGCCAAGCAGGCCAAGACCCTCTACGGCTGGTCGGTCGAGCAGTTCGACAGCGCCTCGCAGGCGAAGCTCTTCACCGCCCCGATCGCCGGCAAGTTCGGCTCGACCGCGGACGAGCTGGCCCGGCTGAACGCCAACGGCACCACGGTAAAGATCATCGCCGGCATCCTGGTCCTGGTGATGATGGGCACCACCTACCTCACCAGCCGCCAGATGATCCTGAAGACCGGCTGGGCCGAGGACCCGCAGCAGCGGATGATCCAGCGGCTGATGCTCTACGGCATCCCGCTCTCCCTGCTCGTCTCCGGCGCCATCTTCCCGATCGGCGTGATCATCTACTGGGTCACCAACAACCTCTTCACCCTCGGTCAGCAGCAGTGGGTGCTGCGCAAGTACCCGCCGCCGCCCACCGCCAACAAGGCCACCTCGGGGGCCCGCAACTCCGTTCAGCCGGCCAAGTCGGGCGGTCTGTTCGGGCGTGGCAAGCCGGCCCCACAGGTGCCGGCCAAGGCGACCGCGCCGAAGATCGCCGGGCCGAAGCCGGGCGCCAAGCCGGTGAACCCGAAGAAGGGACGCCCCGCCAAGCGGCAGGGCTGAGCTGAGTACGGGCCGCCGCCGGGTGACCGACGGCGGCCCGTTCCGCACCGTGCAGCCGCCGTACGGCCGGCGCCGGGCGGAATGCGCCGCGCACCGCGCGGCCACGGGCGACACTGCCCGTTAGACGTGCCCGCGGGCACCGGCGACCTCCCGCCGGCCCCGGGAGACCAGCGGACCCGACGGTCCGGCCGAGCGAGTACGGAGATGAGACCGTGACCGACACCAGCATCCCCCGCGCCGACGAGTCCCTGGACGAGGAGGAGACCGCCCCGATCGCGGCGAACGGCGACACCGAGCCCGAGGAGACCGAGCCCGAGGAGACCGAGGTCGAGGCGGGCCGGGAGAAGCGGAGCGCGGCCGACAGCGACCTGTTCCGGCAGAGCGAGATCGCCGCCGACTACGTCGAGGGCCTGCTCGACATCCTCGACTACGACGGCGACATCGACGAGCTGGTCGCCGGCGGGCGCCCGATGGTCGAGGTCGTCGGTGCCCGGCTGCAGAACCTCGTCGGTCAGCGTGGCGCCACCCTGGAGGCGCTCCAGGAGCTGGCCCGGCTCGCCGTCTTCCGGCAGACCGGCACGCCGAGCCGGCTGCTGCTCGACGTGGGGGGCTACCGGGCCAACCGGCGCAAGGAACTCGCCGCGGTGGCCAAGAACGCGGTGGAGAAGGTCAAGGAGTACGGCGAGGCCGTCCGGCTGGAGCCGATGTCCGCCTTCGAGCGCAAGTGCGTGCACGACGTGGTCAACGCGATGACCGGCGTCGAGAGCGAGTCCGAGGGCGTCGAGCCGAACCGGCGCATCATCGTCCGGCCGGTGGACTGACCGGGTGACCCACGACGACACCGCGGCGGGAGCCGTGGCCGGCCCGGGTGGCACCTCACCCGGGCCGTCGGCTGTCCGGCCCGGTGACCAGTCCAGCGACCCCGACGTTCCACCGGAGGCCGCGGCGGATGGTGCGGCGTCGACCGAGGGCGTGACCGTGCCCGCGCCGTCCGACGCCGCGCTGCCGCCGGAGCTGGCCGGTGCCGCCCGTACCCTCTTCGGCGACCGCCTCGACGTGGCCGCCGCGTACGCCGAACTGCTGGCGACCGACGGGGTGCTGCGCGGCCTGATCGGCCCGCGGGAGGCCCCCCGGATCTGGGACCGGCACCTGTTGAACTGTGCCGCCGTCGCCGAGCGGATCCCGGAGGGCGCGACGGTCCTCGACGTCGGCTCCGGCGCGGGCCTGCCCGGCCTGGTGCTGGCGATCGCCCGCCCCGATCTGACGGTGACCCTGATCGAACCGCTCGCCCGACGTACCTCCTTCCTGGTCGAGGTCGTCGAGGAGCTCGGTCTGACCAAGACCACCCGGGTGTTCCGCGGCCGGGCCGACGAGGCCGCCAGCGGTACGACCGGCGCGGCCCCGCTCAGCGGTGACGTGGTCACCGCCCGGGCCGTCGCGCCGCTGGACCGGCTCGCCGCCTGGTGCCTCCCCCTGGCGGTACGGGGTGGCCGGCTGCTGGCGCTCAAGGGCGCCTCGGCCGCCGAGGAGATCGCCGAGCACGCGGCTGTGGTGGCGAGGCTCGGCGGCGGTGAGCCGACGGTGCGGCACTGCGGCGTCGACGTCATCGACCCGCCGACCACGGTGGTGGAGGTCGTCCGGGAGCGCCTGGTGGGCCCGCGCCCGAAGGCCAGCCGGAAGTCCCGGGGCGGCCGGCCCCGCGGACGCTGACCGCCCGTCCATTCCCTCAGGAGCCACGCGGGCGGTGCCGAACCGCACCGCGCGCCGTGGCGATAGTGATCTACCAATGGTTCGGGTCTTGTCACCGGCTTCCCGGTCGATGGTTCTGTCGTTGAACCGGTGCGGGTGGACCGAAGGGATGAGAACCCGACGTGGACCGGCCGCGCCCGTCCACCGTAGGCTGACCGCGCGTCGATAGTGTGGAGCGGGCGGCGACGGAAATTGTTGGTCCCGACCGCTCCCGCCGGGCCGCAGGCCCCGCGGGACGAGCGCGGGCGTGGCCAGTTGACGGGGTGCGAACCGACCATCCGAAGCGGGCAGGGATGACAGGTGCATGACGACGGCAGGTACGACGATCCACGCGTGACCGGGTCGGCCAACGACCATGTTTCACGTGAAACCGGCTACCCGAGCTGGTCGCCCGACGGGGGCTCCGGAAACCCGGCGCCTCACCCGGTCGACGGCGACCCGGCGGTACGGCGGGACCAACCCACCGTCGGCGGGGTGTCGTCCGGGTCGGAATCGAGCGGCTCCCCGGCCTCGCGGCGGGCTGCGGAGGGCACGTCGCGACCGGCGAACGCCCCCGCTGACGCGCGCTCGACCCAGCCCCGCCGTAACACGGCCGCCTCGGCCCGGTTCGAGCCGGCAGTGCCGCACCAGCCGACGCCCGACGCGGTACGGGACGCGGCCCCGGTGGCCGTGGCGGCACCCGATGTCGCCACCGTTCCAGCCGAGCCGTACCCGGCCCCGCCGGCTGCTGACCCGTCGTCCGTTTCACGTGAAACGGACGTAGACGATGACCCACCGTTGGCTATGGAGGCGATGCGCGCCGTGCAGATCCTGAACCCCAGTGGCGAGGTGACAATGCCTCGGCCCGAGCGGACCCGGGTCATGTGCGTCGCGAACCAGAAGGGCGGTGTGGGGAAGACGACCACCACGGTCAACCTGGCGGTCGCGCTCGCGCTGCACGGTAACCGAGTGCTGGTGATCGACCTCGACCCGCAGGGAAACGCCTCGACCGGGCTGAACGTGCCGCACCACACCGGTGTGCCGGACGTCTACGACTGCCTGATCAACAGCGTGCCGCTCGACGACGTCGCCCAGGCGGTGGAGGGCATCCCCAACCTCTGGTGCGTGCCGGCCACCATCGACCTCGCCGGGGCGGAGATCGAACTCGTCTCCGTCGTCGCGCGGGAGTCCCGCCTGGACCGGGCGATCACCGCTTACCCCGGTCACTTCGACTACGTCTTCATCGACTGCCCGCCCTCGCTCGGCCTGCTCACGGTGAACGCCCTGGTGGCCGCGCAGGAGGTGCTCATCCCGATCCAGTGCGAGTACTACGCGCTGGAGGGGCTGAACCAGCTGATCAACAACATCAACCTGGTCCGGCAGCACCTCAACCCCCGGCTCGAGGTCTCCACCATCCTGCTCACCATGTACGACCGGCGTACCCGGCTGGCCGACGCCGTCGAGCAGGACGTACGCAACCACTTCGGCGACAAGGTCCTCCAGGCGGTCATCCCGCGCAACGTGCGCGTCTCCGAGGCGCCCAGCTACGGGCAGTCGGTGATGACCTACGATCCCGGGTCGCGGGGCGCGACGAGCTACTTCGAGGCCGCCCAGGAGATCGCCGAGCGGGGCGTCATGGAGCCGGTGAGCCGGAATGCGTAGTGCGGACGAGTCGTCGGGAGGCGAGGCATGAAGAACCGTCCTCGGGGCGGTCTGGGTCGAGGCCTGGGGGCGCTCATCCCGACCGGGCCGGTACCGGGCACCGGTGCGATCACGGCTGAGCCCGAGAGCGGACCGGTCACCGCCGAGCCGGTCAACGGGGCGGTAGCGCCGCCGAGCCCGGCCCCCGTTCCGGAGCAGCCTGAGTCGACCCTTAGCCCGGTGCCCGGCGCGCGGTTCGCGGAGATCTCGGTCGACGCGATCGTGCCGAACCCGAAGCAGCCGCGGCACGTCTTCGACGAGGACGCGCTGGAGGAGCTGAAGACCTCGATCCAGGAGGTCGGCTTCCTCCAGCCGATCGTCGTACGCCAGCTCGACGACGAGAAGTACGAACTGGTCATGGGTGAGCGCCGCTGGCGGGCCGCCCAGGCGGTCGGCAGGGAGAGCATTCCGGCGATCATCCGGGACACCCGGGACGACGCGATGCTCCGGGACGCGCTGCTGGAGAACATCCACCGGGCGAACCTCAACCCGCTGGAAGAGGCGGCCGCGTACCAGCAGCTGCTGGAGGAGTTCGGGGCCACTCACGAGGAGCTGGCCCGGCGGATCGGCCGCAGCCGGCCACAGATCTCGAACACCATCCGACTGCTCAACCTGCCCGCTCAGGTGCAGCGCCGGGTCGCCGCCGGCGTGCTCTCCGCCGGGCACGCCCGGGCCCTGCTGAGCCTGGACGACACCGAGGCGCAGGAGCAGCTCGCGCTCCGCATCGTGGCCGAGGGGCTGTCGGTACGGGCGACCGAGGAGATCGTCGCTCTGGCGCTGAGCGACGGGCCGGCGAAGACCCAGGCCGCCAAGCGGCGTACCAAGCCGCACGCGCCGGCGCTGACCGACCTCGCCGACCGGCTTTCCGACCGGTTCGACACCCGCGTCAAGGTGGACATCGGCCGGAGCAAGGGCAAGATCACCATCGAGTTTGCCACGGTCGACGACCTGGAGCGGATCGTCGGGATCATCGGGGTCGGCCAGGAGGAGTCCGCGACCGACTGAGCGGATCGCCAAACGGCCGCGCACCCGAACGGGTCGCGCGGCCGTTGTCGTTACCGTCGACCTTCAAGATCCGCCCCTCAGTGGCTTTGCCGGCGCGGCGCCGGGCAGCTTCGTCAGCGCGGGCGTCGGTTCGGGCGGCCGGCGGCGGTCGCCGCGCGGTTCCGTCAGCGCGAGCGTCGGTTCGGGTGCCGGCGGCGCTTGCCGCGCTGCTTCGTCAATGCGGGCGTCGGTTCGGGCGGCCGGCGGCGGTCGCCGCGCAGCTTCGTCAACGCGGACATCGGATCGGGCGCCGCCGGCGCTTGCCGCGCAGTTCCGTCAGCGTGGCCGTCGGTTCGGTCGGCGGCCGGCGCCTGCCGGGCGGTTCCGTCAGCGTCGCCCTCGATTCGATCGTCGGGCGCATCCGCCCCGAGGTGCCCCGTGGAGGAGAGCGACTGCGCGATCGGCCCCGCAGGCGTTTCACGTGAAACGGGCGCGGGGCCGGATGCGCGGACCCGGCCTCGGTGCTCCGCTCGTGCCACCCGCGAAGTCCGCTCGGCCGGATTGTGCGTCCTCGGGCGGCCCCGCTACGGAGGCCGGGCGTGGCGAGGCTGCTCGTCCCCGAGGTCGCGCCCGGGCCGGCACGACCCGATGGCGTTTGGGCCACGGCTTTTGTGGAGCCGGCTGCTGATGCGGTGCGGAGGAGTCCCGCCCCTCCAGATCGTCCTGGCGCATCGCATCCGCTCCGGACGCCTTACCGGCTGGGTCCGGCGCGGTCGGCCCTCCACCGGCCCGCTGAGGACCGGCACGGGCCACTGGGATTCGACCATGGCGGCGCCTCGATCGAGTCGCACTCTCCCCGCCAGTGCGGCGTCAGGCCCCCCGGGCGCGACCCGCCCATCGAGGACCCGTCTCAAGCGCAGGGCGGTGCGCCGTGAATGGCACCTGGATTCGACCCGCTCCCAGTGCCGGCCGGCCCTCTCCCCGACCTGTCTCCGCGTCGACCGGAGTCGCCTCGCCCGCCGTTGGCCTGTACTGCTCCGGCTCACCCCTGCCCGGCTCCTGCCGTCCGGCTCTGCCCGCCCGTTGGCGCGGGCCTGAGCGGGACTGTGCGACCCGCCAGGAACAAGGGCCGGTGCCGGAACCTCGGCCGCGGTCGCCCGTGCAGGCCGAGGAGCGATGCCGTGACGCCGCCGGACGGCACGGGCTCTGCCGGCACAGCGGATCGCGATTCTCCAGGCCGGGATCCGGAGGCGCGCGCCGAGGGTGGCAACGCACCGAAAGGCGGTCCCCCTGTTTCACGTGAAACGGGTCCGGTCAGGAATCAGATGCCGCCGTTACTCCGACCCGCCGTCACTCCGACCCGGCGTCGCCCGACCCCTCGTGTCCTCCGACCCGGCGCTCCCGCCGGACCGCCGCCGCCCGGGCCGCCCCCGCCTGGACGGCCGCCGCCTGGGCCGCCCCCGCGTGGACCGTCGCCGCCTGGGCCGCCCCCGTCTGGACCGCCGCCTCGAACCCGCCGCCGCACGGGCCCTGGCCGGCCGCCCGGCCCGGGGCGTCGAGCCGGTGTCCCTCCGCCTGTTCCCGGTAGGGACGCCAGCCCGTGTCCCTGCACCTGTCGCCGCTGCCTGCGGCACGGGCGGACACCGGCGGTCCGAGCCGGAGATCATCGAACGTCGGAGGCAGCGCCCACCCGCTCCCGCAGCCCCGCGTGCCCAGCAAAGCCCCGCCGGCGCCGGGCGCCGTTTCACGTGAAACGGGCCGTGACCCGGAGCGGCGCGTCGTCGATCCAGCGCGGTCGCGGAGCCGGCCAAAGTTATCCACACCGGTTTTCCACAGGCGACCGCAGTTTCACGTGAAACAGCGCGTGGAACGGGGTGTGGGCCTGTGGATGACGGGGCGTATTCGCCGCTGCGGAGGCCTGTGGATAACCGTGTGGACGGCCCGGCCCGGGGCTTCGGGGGTGCCGACGACAACCGCTGATTCGGGTAGGGACACCGGTGCTCGACTCGGTTAGGGTCAGCCTCGTGCCCGACACCCCTCCCGTAGTTCCGGACTTCACCCAGTGGCCCTCGTTCCCCTTCGAAGGCGACATCCGCGTCAAGCAGCTCGATGATCCGGTCCCGGTCGAACCGCCCCGCAAGGGCGAGGGCCCCCGGGAATGCACGGCATGCAGCGCGCCCGACGACGCCTACATCTGGGTCGGCGAGCGGTGGCGGGTACGCGCGATGGACCGCCCGACCGGCCTCCCGATGGTCCTCATCCTGGAGTCCCGGTCTCACCTCGATCTCGGCGATCTGCCGAATCTGCTCGCCGCGGAACTCGGGGTGATGACCGTGCGGCTGGAGCGGGCGATCCGCTCGCTCGACGGGGTGGCGCGTGTGCACGTGAACCGCTGGGGCGACGGCTCCGCGCACCTGCACATGTGGTTCCTGGCCCGGCCCTACGGCCGTCTCCAGTTGCGAGGCACCTTCCTGCCGCTCTGGGACTCGATCCTGCCGCCGATCCCGGAATCCCAGTGGCGAGAGAATCTCGCGATGATCGCGGCCTGGCTCGCCGAGTTCGGCGGCCGTCCGCTGGCCGAGCCGCCGCGGATTCAGTGGCAGGCACCGTCCAGCCTCACCGACAGCGCCCCCGTCAGCAGCCCCGAGGAGGAGGAGCCGACGTCGGTGATCGAGGCGGCCGAGGAGTACCCGGAGCCGGTGGCCGCAGCCGCTTCCGACTCCGACTCCGACTCCGACTCCGAAGCGAAGACCGAGGCGAAGACCGAAGCGAAGACCGCAGCCGAAGCCGAAGTTAAGGCCGAAGCCGACGCCGAGGCCGGTGCGGCGAAGGGTAAGCCGGCCGCCGAATAGGAGCGACGGCCAGGGCACGTCGACCGTCCCGGCCGCCGCCGAGGTCTGAGCCGGCGCGCCCCGGAGGCGGTCAGCGCCGGCGGGCGGCGGCCCGGGCCACCAACGAGCTGAGTACCCGCCCGAAGTCCAGACCGTCGGACGCCACCGCGAGGGGCAGCAGCGACGTCTCGGTCATGCCCGGCGAGACGTTCACCTCCAGCACGTGCGGTTGCCCGTCGGCGTCGACGATCAGGTCGACCCGGGACAGGTCCCGCAGGCCGAGGGCGGCGTGTGCGGCCAGCGCCACCTTCGCCACGGTGTCCGCCACCTCGGGCTCGAGCCGGGCCGGCGTGTGCCAGGTGGTCCGGCCGGCGGTGTACCGGGCCGCGTAGTCGTACACCCCGTTGCGGGGCACGATCTCGACCGCCGGCAGCGCGCGGGGGCCGTCGCCCAGGTCGACCACGGAGACCGCGACATCCATTCCGGGGACGTACCGCTCGACCAGCGCCGTCGAGTCGTACGCGAAGCAGCCCACCATCGCGGCCGGCAGGGCCGCGGCGTCGCGGACCACGGCGGCGCCCAGGCCCGAGCCACCCTGCGCGGGCTTGACCATCAGTGGCAGGCCGAGCCGGTCGACGATCCGGTCGAGCACCGCCACCGCACCCAGCTCGGAGAAACGGTCGTGCGGCAGGGCGACCCAGTCCGGTGTCGGGATGCCCGCCTCGCGGAGCACCGCCTTCGCCGAGGGCTTGTCCCAGGCCAGCCGGGACGCCCGCGCGTCGCAGCCGACGTACGGCACGTCACACAGGTCGAGCACGCCGCGCAGCGAGCCGTCCTCGCCGGTCGCGCCGTGCAGGGCGATCACCACCGCGTCGGGCGGGTCGACGGCCAGCGCCGGCAGCAGCGCGACGTCGGCGTCCCGGAGTTCGACGTCCATGCCGACCGCGCGCAGCGCGTCGAGCACCCGGCGGCCGGAGCGCAGCGAGACGTCCCGTTCGTAGGAGAGCCCGCCGGCCAGCACCAGAACGCGCAGATCGTCGGTGACGGCGGTTGCGGTCACGGATTGTTCGGCAGCGGTCGTACCCATGCCGGAATCATGCCAAGTCGGGTCCCGGCGTGTCCGAGCCGGCCTGGCCCCGGCGCGAGCCGGCCCCGCGCACGGTGCCGAACACGCGGCGCATCGCGAGCTCCTGCTCCATCACCCCGGCCAGCCGGCGCACGCCCTCGCGGATCCGCTCGGGGGCCGGGAAGCTGAAGTTCAGCCGCATGTTGCCGCCACCGGTGCCGTCGGCGTAGAAGCCCGTTCCGGGGACGTAGGCGACCCGGGCGGCGACGGCGCGCGGCATCATCGCCTTGGAGTCGAGGCCGTCGGGCAGCGTGGCCCAGACGAAGAGACCGCCGCCGGGCGTGGTCCAGGTAGTGTCCGCCGGCATCAGGTCGGCGAGCGCGTCCAGCATCGCGTCGCGGCGCTCGCGGTAGACCTCGCGGTAGACCTTGAGCTGCTGCCGCCAGGGCATGGTGCCGAGGTACGTCGAGACGGCAGCCTGGGCGAATCCGCTCGGGCAGAGGATCTGCGCCTCGCTGGCGATGACCAGCTTGTCGCGGACGGCGTGCGGAGCCAGGATCCAGCCCACCCGCAGCCCCGGCGCGAAGGTCTTGGAGAAGGTGCTGAGGTAGAAGACGCCCTCCCGCCGCCGGGCGCGCAGCGGCGCCGGTGCCTCACCCTCGAAGCCCAGCTGCCCGTACGGGTCGTCCTCGACCACCAGCAGGCCGGCGCGCTCGCAGATGTCGAGCACCCGCTCCCGGCGTTCCTCGGTCAGCGTCACGCCGGTCGGGTTCTGGTAGGTGGGGATGGTGTAGAGGAACTTCACCCGCCGGCCGGCCCGGGCCAGGTCGGCGATGGCCGCCTCGAGCGCCTCGGGGATCAACCCGTCGTCGTCCATCGGCACGTGCACCACCTGCGCCTGGGCGGCCTGGAACACCCCGAGCGCGCCGACGTAGGTCGGGCCCTCGGCGAGCACCACGTCGCCCGGGTCGAGGAAGAGCCGGGCCACCAGGTCGAGCGCCTGCTGCCCGCCGACGGTCACCACCACGTCCTCCGGGGATGCGCCGCACCCGGCGTCGATCCCGGAGAGCGCCATCACCTCGCAGATCCGCTCGCGCAGCTCCAGGGTGCCCTGGCCGATGCCGTACTGGAGGGTGGTCACGCCCTGCTCGGCGCCGAGTCGGCCGAGCATCTCGCCGACCGCGTCGAGCGGCAGCGCGGCGATGTAGGGCGCACCGCCGGCCAGCGAGACGACCTCCGGCCGGCTGGCCACCGCGAAGAGGGCCCGGATCTCCGAGGCGGTCATCCCCCGGACGCGACGGGCGTACCGGTCGGTGTAGTCGTCGAGCGTCGTACCGGTCATGACATCACCTCGATCGCTGCGGGGCGGACTCCCGTTCGGGGCATACCCGGGACACCGGCGACCATGGCGGCACGGGACGCCGAATGTCGATCCTAGTCGGCCTTGACCAGGGGCGGCGGTACGCACACGAGGATCGTCCATATCCCGGACGCGGTCACCCGCCGCGGTGAGGGTTCGCGCGTCCTCTCCCGTACGGTCGGTTGGCGGCGTACGATCGCTCGTCGGGGGCAGGAAGGCGGCGCTGTCGTTCCGTGCCGGGTTCAGCACCGAGCCTATTTGTGGGGATGCGCCATGTCGCGACGTCTGGTCAGCTTGACGCTGGACACCCTGGAGGATCTGCCCCGCCCGTGCCGGCAGTGCGTCTACTGGGAGCTCGATCCGGTCTCCGCGGACCGCGCCTGCGCCGCCGGCGATCCCGGCCTGGAGAAGGAGGCCTGGGTCTCCCAGACGCTGCTGGAGTGGGGCTCCTGCGGCAAGCTCGCCTACGTCGACGGCATGCCGGCCGGCTTCGTCATGTACGCCCCGCCGGCCTACGTGCCCCGTTCGATGGCCTTTCCCACCTCTCCGGTCTCCGCCGACGCGGCGCTGTTGATGACCGCCAACGTGGTTGCCGCCTTCGCCGGCGGCGGGCTCGGCCGGATGCTCGTGCAGGGCGTCGCGCGGGACCTGACCAAGCGAGGGATCAAGGCGATCGAGGCGTTCGGTGATGCGAAGTTCGGCGACGCCGACGACCCGGCCGGCGGCTGCGTCGCCCCCGCCGATTTCTTCCTCTCCGTCGGGTTCAAGACGGTACGTCCGCATCCGCGCTTCCCCCGGCTGCGCCTGGAGCTACGTACCGCGCTGAGCTGGAAGTCCGACGTCGAGTACGCGCTGGAGAAGCTGCTCGGTTCGATGAGCCCGGAGACGCTGCTCCGCCCGGTCCGCCCCGCCCCGGCCGCCCGGTCGACCGCCTCCGGCTGACCCGTCCGGCGCCGCGGCCCAGCCGGGCCGGCCAGCGCGGCTCAGTCCACCACCGTGCCGGCGGCGACCACCGCACGCAGCTCGCTGACGTCGATCGAGCCGGTCGGCACGTCCCGCTCGATCGGGAAGTACATCCGCTGCACGGCGGCGACGATCGCCTCCACCACCCGGTCCCGGAACCGGGGATCCACCAGCCGGCCCCGGTCCGCCGGGGAGGTCAGGTAGCCCAGCTCCACCCGGACCGCCGGCATCCGGGTCAGCCGGAGCAGGTCCCACGCCTTGGCGTGGGTACGGCAGTCGCGCAGCCCGGTACGCGCCACGATCTCCCGCTGCACCAGCCCGGCCAGCCGCTCACCGGTCGCCGAGGTGACCCCGTTGTCGGTGCCGTAGTGGTAGGTCGCGACGCCGTCGGCATCCGGATTGGCGTGCCCGTCGGTGTGCAGCGAGATGAACACGTCGGCGCCGAGGGCGTTGGCCAGCTGCGCCCGCTCGGGGTCCGGCAGGCACTCCCCGGGCGCCGGCCCGCGGGTGAGCTGCACCCGTACCCCGGCGGCGGCGAGCCGCCCCTCCAGCCGGCTGGCCAGGTCGTGCACCAGGTCGGCCTCGGTCCAGCGCAGATTCCCGTCGGGTACCACCACCCCCGGGTCCGTGCCGCCGTGTCCCGGGTCGATGACCACGGTCCGGCCGACCAGGGTCGGGCCGGACTGCCGGATCGCGTCGGACTCGCGCAGCCACTGTGGGCGGCCGCCGACCACCTTGCGGCCCAGCCGGCGCAGCGCGTTCATGGTGTGTGGTCCGCACGAGCCGTCCGGGGTCAGCCCCACCTCACGCTGGAACTGGGCAACGGCCCGGGAGGTCCGTACGCCGTAGATCGCGTCCGCCCGGCCCGCGTCGTACCCCATCTCCAGCAGGCGCTCCTGCAGTGAGCGGACGTCCTCACCGGTGAGCGGCTCGGGCACCGCGTGGTAGAGCGTGCGGGCGCCGAGTCGCCAGCGTGCGGCATCCAGGGCCCGCCAGGTCTCCGCGCCGACCCGCCCGTCGACGCTCAGCCCGCGCGACTGCTGGAACGCCCGTACCGCCCGCTCGGTCTCGACGTCGAACTCGTCGTCGTGCGGACGGGTCGTCCTCGGGAGCAGGTCGAGACCGGTCAGGACCGTACGGATCTCCGTGACCGCGGGCCCGCGGTCACCGGGACGGATCGGACGCACGCACGACCCCCTCTGCACGGAAGCTGGCTGGCCGGGCGGCCCCGGCTTGAGGTTATGCGCTCCGGACCGGCGAGGTGGCTCGGGCGGGAAAAACGCCGGACCCCGCGCCCGCCGTGAGGCGGGTACGGGGTCCGGATGCTTTCAGCGCGGGTCAGAGCGCCGATTCGATCAGCTTCACCAGCTCGCCCTTGGGCTTGGCCCCGGCGATGGACTGCACCGGCTCGCCGTTCTTGAACACGGTCAGGGTCGGCACGGACATCACCCGGTAGTTCCGGGCGGTCTCCGGGTTCTCGTCGATGTTGAGCTTGACGATGGTGACCTGGTCACCCATCTCGCCCGCGATCTCCTCGAGCAGCGGCGACACCTTGCGGCACGGACCGCACCACTCGGCCCAGAAGTCCACCAGCACCGGCTTGTCGGACTTCAGTACGTCGGCGGCGAAGCTCGCGTCGGTGACCGCCTTGGTTGTTCCCACTATGACCCTCCTCCGGGTGTGTTTCGGTTGTTCAGCCCTGCAGCGTGGCGATGAAGCGCTCGGCGTCGAGGGCGGCGGCGCAACCCGTGCCGGCGGCGGTGATCGCCTGCCGGTAGGTGTGGTCCACCAGGTCGCCCGCGGCGAACACACCCGGCACGTTGGTCCGGGTGGTCGGCGCCTCGACCTTCACATACCCCTCGTCGTCGAGCTCCACCTGCCCCCGGAAGAGTTCGCTGCGCGGGTCGTGCCCGATCGCCACGAAGACGCCGGTGACGTCGAGCACCTTGGTCTCGCCGCTGTGCACGTTGCGGAGGCGGACGCCGGAGACCTTACCGTCGGCGCCGAGGATCTCCTCGACCGTGGAGTTCCACTCCACCTTGATCTTCTCGTTGTTCAGCGCCCGGTCGGCCATGATCTTGCTGGCCCGGAACGAGTCACGCCGGTGGATGATGGTGACCGAATCCGCGAAGCGGGTGAGGAAGCTGGCCTCCTCCATCGCCGAGTCACCACCGCCGACGACGACGATGTGCTGGTTACGGAAGAAGAAGCCGTCACAGGTGGCACAGGAGGAGACGCCGTGGCCGAGGTATTCCTGCTCGCCCGGCACACCCAGCGGACGCCAGGCGGAACCGGTGGAGAGGATGATGGCGCGGGCGCGGTAGGCGGTCTCGCCGACCCACACGGTGCTGACCGCGTGGGCGCCGGTGTCACCGGTGTCGACCAGCTCGACCCGGGTCACGTCGTCGGTGAGGAACTCGGCGCCGAACCGCTCGGCCTGCTTGCGCATGTTGTCCATCAGCTCGGGCCCGAGGATGCCGTCGGCGAAGCCGGGGAAGTTCTCGACCTCGGTCGTCGTCATCAGTGCGCCGCCGGACTGAACGCCCTCGATCACCAGCGGCTTGAGGTTGGCGCGCGCGGCGTAGACCGCCGCTGTGTAGCCAGCCGGCCCGGAGCCGATGATGATCAGGTTGCGGACCTCGTCCACTGCCGTCTCCCGAGTTGTGTGTGTTCGGCGTCGGTGCGCACCGATGCCGATCCGAGTGCCGACCCCTGGAGAGAGCCGGCAGCTACTTGCGAAACTCATCGTACGAACCGGGAATTCCCGAGCCGGGCATCCGGTGGGTCAGGTCACGTGGACGGTCAAACGCCCGGTGACCGCGGTTTCACCCTACCCGCGTGCGGTAGCGGGTGTCCGCACCCGAGCCGGGGACACCGCACTCCGGACCGGTCACCCAGGCCCAGCGAGCGCCCGTGCTGTCGGCGAACCGCACCACCAACGCCTGCTCGCCCTGGAAGGCCGCGTAGTCGACCAGTTCGACCACGAGCGCACCGGCGCCGTGTTCCACCGAGATCTCGTTGAGGCAGGTGCTCAGCGCGCTCGGGTCGGTCAGCCGGGCGAGCCGGTCCAGCCCGTCGGGCGCGGGCAGCCGCTCCCCGTCGGCATCGACCCGGGGCTGCTCGCCCGGAGCCGCGCTCCCGAGCGGCCATGCCTCGGTCGACGCCCCAGGGGCGCCCAGGCTCTGCGGGGTGTAGTCCGTGCCGCTGCGCAGCGGCGGGGCGATGGTCCGGGTAACCCCACCGGCCTCGTCCGGGGCGCTCGCCGGCTGGTTCAACGCCGTGTCGGCCCCGCCGTCCTGCCGCCCGGCGGCCAGCTGGTTCACGCCGAGCCCGACGGCCGCCAGGGAGACCGCGGCAACCGCCACCGGCCCGGCGATCCGGCCCCACCGCCGCTGTCGCCGGCCCGGCCCGTTGCGCGCACCCCGGCCCGGCTCCGACGGCGGGGTGCCGTTGTTGGGCCGGCGCCGCCCCGGACCACCCTGCGTGGGCACCAGCCGCGGCCCGGTGCCGGCCAACGCGGCATCGCGGCCATCCTGATCGCCCTCCTCGGTGGCGGGCGTCCGATCCGGGATGACGGCCGGCGTCGGCTCGACGGCTGCCTCCGGAACCGTCCCGTCGGCCTCGACGCCGGCCTCGACCGGTTCGTCGTCGGTGAGTCGCGCGGTCGGGTCAACGGGGGGCAGCGCGGCGAGCGCCGCGGTGATCTGGTCGGCGAGCGCGGGCGGCAGCTCGACCGCGGGCTCCCCCCAGCCGGCCAGGTCGGCCCGGACGCCCGCCACCGCCGGTGCGAGCAGCGTGTACGCCTCGGCCCAGGCGGCGTCCTCGGTGACCAGCCGGGCGACGACCGCCTCCTGCGGGGTGCCGTCCAACGCGCCGCCGAGGTAGTCGGCGAGCAGGTCGTGGTCGACCCCCCTGAACCCCCCGACCGTCACGTGTCCTCCTGGTTGGCGTCGCGCCGGGATCGCCCCGGCCCCGATCCGACGCCCTCCGGCGGGCGTGGGTTCCCGGAGGTGACGGGCGGCACGTCGGCGACCGGGCCGACGGGCGCGTCGCCCACCACCCGCGCGGGCACGACCGGGTCGCCGGTGGCCGGTCGCAGGTGACCCAGCAGCACCGCCAGCCGGGCTCGCCCTCGGGCACACCGGCTCTTCACCGTCCCCTCGGCGACGCCGAGGATGCGGGCGACCTCGGCCACCGGATAGCCCTGCACGTCGACCAGGACGAGCGCTGCGCGCTGCTCGACCGGCAGTGCGGCGAGGGCCTCCCGGACCACCAGCGCGGTGTCGTGGTCGTGCATCGGGGCGGCCGGTTCGACACCGCCGGTGGTCGACCCGTTGTCGGTGCGTGCCCCGTCCGGCAGCGGCACGGTGGGGTGCGCCTGTCGCCGCCGGATCCGGTCCAGGCAGGCGTTCACCACGATCCGGTGCATCCAGGTGGTGACCGCCGAGTCGCCGCGGAACCGGGCGGCGGCACGGTGCGCCGAGAGCATCGCGTCCTGGAGGGCGTCGGCCGCTTCCTCGCGGTCGCCCATCGTCCGCAGCGCCACCGCCCAGAGGCGGTCACGGTGTCGGCGGAAGAGTTCGGCGAAGGCGTCCCGGTCGCCGGCGACGTGGGCACGCAGCAGCGCGAGGTCGCCGAGCGGATCGACGGGCCCGTGCGGGGCCGGCGACCTGTCCGTCGTCCGGCCCTCGTGTTCGTCCATCACCACGTCCGGCGGAGGCGGTGCCCGGATCGTGGTGAACGGCTCACGAGCCCTGGACCGTGATTTCCTGAACGTCGACCTGGTAGCCCCGATCGTTCGAGGGCAGCACCGTGATCCAGAGCAGCAGGTAGCGGTACTTCTTGTCGGCGTCGAATCCGTCGAAGGTCATCCGGGTGCCGTCGTGCTCCTCGAACGGCTGCCCGATCGGCGTCTTCTTGTAGTTCGCGACCAGATCCTTGTCGCCGGACGAACTGGACGGCGGGTTGGTCGTGCCCGCGAGGAGCTGAGCGGAGGCGCCGGTGGCCGAGAGCTCGACCTGCACCGACTTCACGGTGTGCAGCGCGCCGAGGTCGAGCCACACACCCATGCCCGACTTCCGGTTGCCGAACTTGGCCGCGGTGTAGGTGTCGGTGCCCCAGCCCTCGTTGCGGTCACCATCGATGACCTTGTTCGCGCCGCCGAGCTCGTCGCGCAGCTTGCTGTCCGGGTCGACGATCCGCACGTCCTGGACGCGCAGCGGGCCGACGGCAGCGGCCGGCGTGGCCTCGCCGGCCGGCGCGCTCGAGGTGGGCGCGGCGACGGGGTTGGTCTGCGGGTCGTCGTCGCCGTCACCACCCAGCGCGCTGATGCCGATGAGGAGCCCGACCAGGGCGACGGCCAGCAGGCCGGCGATGCCGATGGCGACCTTGCGGCCGCCGGCGGCGGCCAGCGGCGACGGCTCCTCGTCGGTGTCGGCGGCGAAGCGCAGCGGTCCGCCGGTCTCCTCCAGGAAGTGCTCCTCGGAGGGCACGTCGAGGCGGTCCAGCTCGGCGGCGAGCACGTCCGACGAGGGCGGGGCGATCTCGGTGTCGAGCAGGTCCATGGTCAGGTCGTCGAGGTACGCGGGCACGCCGGCGCGGACCTGGCGGGGTGCCGCGATGGCGCCGCTGGCGTCGCGGACCGCGTCGGGGATAGCGGCGCGCCCGTGGCCGGCGGTGGCGCCGCGCAGCGGGGCCTCGGCGTGCGGCCAGTGCCCGGTCAGGGCGAAGTAGAGGATGCCGCCGACCGCCCGGATGTCGCTCTCCTGGCTGTCCGCGCCGTCGGTGCGGGCGTCGGCCAGCACCACCCGGCCGTCGTCGGAGATCATGACGGTGCCGGGGTGCACGTTGCCGTGCACCATGTCGGTGGCGTGCACCGCGGCGAGGGCGCTGGCGACGGAACTGCCGATCGCGGTCGCCCGGGCGGGATCGAGCTGATCCTCGGCCACCATCTCGCGCAGGGAGCGCCCGTCGACCCACTCGCGCACCACGTAGGCCCGCTCGTCCTCGTCGATCGCGTCGTAGACGCCGACCAGGTTGGGGTGGATGACCCGGCTGGCCGCGACGGCGGCCTGGAGCATCTCGGTGGCGGAGTCACCACCCGGGTAGCGCAGCACGACCGCAACGGGGCGGCGCAGCACGACGTCGACACCGCGCCACACCAGCCGGCCGGCGCTGTCGTTGTTGATGTGCTCGACCAGCTCGTAGCGATCGGCAAGGACTTCACCGGCCGTGGGAGCACCGAAGGTCATGACCGGCGGAGCGCTCTCGTCCGCGTCCTGACCCTCGCCGACCTGGGTCACCCGTCCTCCCTCGGTGATCGTGTCGATCGATGGACCCGCGCTGCTGGGCATGTGGCTTCCCGCTCTGCCTTCGAAGGAACGGCCGACCGGTGTCGACGCTGAGCGCCGGCGCCTGCCGTACCCGTCGAGAGCGACCTTACCCGGGTTGCCCGCCTTCCCGACATGTCATCTTCCCGCCGTACCCGGCGGGGAGCCGGGTACCGGGGAAGTCGTCCGGTTGCGACCGTTGTCGGCCACGTTGCTGGCACATGTACTAGCCAATCTACGGGTTCACCGCAAGAGGCCGCCGGAGGGGCCCGGGCTGGTGTGGCGGTTCGCGCCAACACCGGCCTAGTTCCCCCCGACGGGCCGGTCACGCTCAGCCGTACGGCTGGTTATCCACAGGCCGATCCGGTAGCTGACCGGGAAATCGCGGAGTTATCCACAGCCGCATCCCCAACCCTGGTGATCCACGGTCACGGTGCGTGCCGTCGAGCGGTCGAGCCGCCCGGTCAGCGTCCGAGCCGGCGGCGGACCATGCCGACCACCTCGGTGATCTCGCCGATCCGCAGCACCATGGCGAGGCCGAGGTAGGTCCCGCCGATCGCCGCGCCGCCGACGATGAGCTGGACGAGCGCCTGCACCCAGCTCGGCGTGTCGTCGCCGGGCAGCAGGGCGACCACCAGCAGACCGACCAGCGCGGCGCCGAGCGCGGCGACCAGGACCCGGCCCAGGGTGCGCATGATGTGAGCCAGCCCGATCCGGCCGACCCGCGGGCGGAGCAGCCAGGCGGAGCCGATCGCCGCGGCCAGGTACGAGACCGCGTTGCCGATCATCATTCCGGCCGCCGCGAAGTGGGCGGCGAACGCGGCGAAGAGCACGATCTGCACGCCGATCCGCAGCGCCACCACCGGAATGTTGATCAGCGCCGGGGTGCGGGTGTCCGGCAGCGCGTAGAAGGCGAAGGTGAAGAGTTGGCTGATCGCGAACGGCACCAGGGCGAGCGCGGCGAGCAGCAGCACGAGTGAGGTGTCGGCGGCGTTCTCCTCGCTGAACGCGCCGTAGCGGAACAGCACCACCGCCAGTGGAGTGGCCAGCACCGCGTAGCAGACGGCGATCGGGGCGAGCACCGCGGAGACCGTGCGGGTCCCCCGGGACAGGTCGGCGGCCACGTCGGCGTAGCGGCCATCGGCGGCGGCGGCGCTCATCCGGGGCATCAGCGCGGTGATGATCGAGACGGCGATGATGCCGTGCGCCATCATCAGCAGCAGGAAGACGTTGTTGTAGATCAGGGCGCCGGCGTCCCCGTCGCCCGCCCGGTTGAGCAGGTTGAAGAGCACGATCAGGCCGACCTGGCTGACCGCGACGTAGCAGAACATCCAGCCACCGAGCCGGCCCAACTCACGCAGGCCGAGCGCGCGGAAGTCGAACCGGAGCTTCCACTGGAAGCCGACCTTGCGCAGCGCCGGCAGCAGGCCGGCCGCCTGGATCGCCACCCCGAGCAGGGTGCCACCGCTGATCAGCAGGATCCGCCCGGCGGTCATCTGCTCCGGCCGGACGATCTCCGCGCCGAAGATCGCGATGTAGAGGCCGGCGGTGGCGATCACCACGATGTTGTTCAGGATCGGCGCCCACATCGGGGCGGCGAAGTGCCCCCGGGTGTTGAGCACCGCGCTGATCAGCGCGCTGAGGCCGGTGAAGAAGATCATCGGCAGCATCAGGTACGACAGGTTCGTGACCAGGTCCTGATAGTCCGACCCGCGGTTGTCGCTGGTGTAGAGCCTGGTCAGCAGCGACGCGGCGGCCACCGCGACCAGCGCGGCCGCGGCGAGGGTGACCACCGCCAGGGTGAGCAGCCGTTGGGCGTACGCCTGGCCACCGTCGGCGTCCGCCTTGCGGCGGCGCACCAGCACCGGGATGAGCACGCTGGTGAGGATGCCGCCGAGCAGGAACTCGTAGACCATCCCGGGCAGGATCTGCGCGGTGGTGTACGCGTCGCCGACGAGCGCGCCGCCGAGAGCGGCGGTCAGCGCCAGCGTGCGGAGGAAGCCGGTGCCCCGGCTGACCAGGCTGCCGATCGCCATCACCGCGCTGTTCGTCGCGGCGCTGGCCTCGGCGACCTGTTCCTGCGGCGGGGCCGTCGACTCCATGGCCGGCTGGTTCAGCGGCTCGGCCGAGATGAAGGTGGCGCCGTCCGGCGTCGGCCGGCCGTGGCCGTACCCCCCGGGGTCGCCGCCCTGTGCGGCGTTCGCGCTGCGGTAGAGCCCGCCGCTCATCTCCAGCCTCCCCCGGTACCTTGCCGGGCGCCCGCCCGCACGTCACAGACCTTAGTCAACCCCAGCCCGTTACCCGCGCCCGGCGGATGGGATCCCGACCGGGCCCGATAGGCTGGCGATCCCATGTCCGAAGTCTCCGCATCGCACGCCGCCGACCGCCGCGAACTCACCGCCGCGCAGCGCAACGCCGTCGCCGAACTGCTCCGGGTCTCACCGGTCGCCGACGAGCTGGGCCGCCGGTTCGCCCGGGCCGGTCACGAGCTGCACCTGGTGGGCGGTTCGGTACGGGACGCCCTGCTCGGCCGCCTCGGCGAGGACCTCGACTTCTGCACCGACGCGCACCCTGACGAGACCCTGCGGATCGTCAAGGGCTGGGCCGAGTCGATCTGGGAGACCGGCCGGGAGTTCGGCACCATCGGTCTTCAGCGCGACGGGCTGCGGCTGGAGATCACCACCTTCCGGGCCGAGTCGTACGACCAGGTCAGCCGGAACCCGGTGGTGGAGTACGGCACCAGCCTCAGCGAGGACCTGAAGCGCCGGGACTTCACGATCAACGCGATGGCGGTGAGCCTGCCCGAGCACCGGTTCACCGACCCGCACGGCGGGCTGGACGATCTCGCCGCCAAGGTGATCCGTACGCCCGCGGCACCCCACGAGTCGTTCCGGGACGACCCGCTGCGGATGCTCCGCGCCGCCCGGTTCGCCGCGCAGCTGCGTTTCACCGTGCACCCGGACGTGCACGCGGCGATGACCCGCATGGCGACCGACCTGGACCGGATCACCGCGGAGCGGATCCGGGACGAGTTCACCAAGCTGCTCTGCGGCGCCGACCCGATCACCGGGCTCCGGCTGCTGGTGGAGACCGGGCTCGCCGAGCGCTTCCTACCCGAGCTGACCGGCCTCAAGCTCGAGATCGACGAGCACGCCCAGCACAAGGACGTCTACGAGCACACCCTGACCGTGGTCGGCAACGCGATCCGCTACGAGGAGAACGGCTGCGACTTCATCCTCCGGATGGCCGCGTTGATGCACGACGTCGGCAAGCCGGGGACCAAGTCGGTCGGGTCGGACGGGCGGGTCAGCTTCCACCACCACGAGGTGGTCGGTGCCCGGCTGACCAAGGCGCGGATGAAGGCCATGCGCTACCCCAAGGACGTCACCGCCAAGGTCACCGCGCTCGTCGCGCTGCACCTGCGTTTCTACGGGTACGGTCGGGGCGAGTGGACCGACTCGGCGGTGCGCCGGTACGTCGCCGACGCCGGTGACCTGCTGACCCGGCTGCACAAGCTCACCCGCTCGGACTGCACCACCCGCAACCGCCGCAAGGCCGCCCAGCTCGCCGCGGACTACGACGCGCTGGAGGAGCGGATCGCCCGGATCGCCGCCGAGGAGGACCTGGCCCGGGTCCGGCCCGACCTGGACGGCAACGCGATCATGGAGCTGCTCGGCGTACCGCCGGGCCCGGTGGTCGGGCGGGCCTGGAAGCACCTCAAGGAGCAGCGGCTGGAGCACGGCCCGCTGGACCGGGACGCCGCCGAGGCGGAACTGCTCCGCTGGGCCCGCGACGAGGGCATCCTCGACTGATCCGGCGCTCCACCGAGACAGCGCGAAGGGCGCCCCTCCCACACCGGGAGCGGCGCCCTTCGCCGTACGGTCAGCGGGTCTCGACCGCCGCGCCCTCGACGGACGGCTTGCCGTTGCCGGCGGCCGAGCCGAGCCGGGAGAGCAGCCCGGCCAGGTCGATTCCGGTCAGGTCGCTGCCGAGCTGGAGCCCCTGCGCCACGTTGCCGGCCACCGACTTCGTCAGTGACGAAGCGCCGTCGGTGGAGATGACGGTCATCTTGTCGATCGCGCCGATCGGGGCGCTCGCCGCCTGCACCACCTGCGGCAGCACGGTGACCAGCAGGTCGAGCACGGCCGCCTCGCCGTACGCGGCGAACGCCTCGGCCTTGCGGGCCATCGCGTCCGCCTCGGCCTGCCCCTTCGCCAGGATCGCCGCGGCCTCGGCCTGACCCTCCCGCTCGACCGCCTCGGCGATGGCCGACCGGCGGCGCTGCTCGGCCTCACCCTCCTTGGCGCCCTCGATCGCGTTCGCCTCGGCCAGCGCGGCCCGGCGGGCCCGCTCGCCCTCACCGGTCAGCCGGGACTGCTCGGCGGCGGCCTGGGCGGCGGCGATGACCGCCTGTCGCTGCGCGTCGGCGTTCAGCACCGCCGCGTTGCGGGCCGCCTCCGCCTCCTGCTCCACCTTGTACCGGGCCGCGTCCGCCGGCTTGCGCACCTCGGTGTCGAGCTGGCGCTGCTTCAGCTCGGCGTTGCGCTCGGCCACCTTCTGCTGCTCGGAGAGGATCGCCTGGTCGCGTTCCGCCTGGGCGAGCGGCCCGGCCGCGGCCGACTTCGCCTTCGCCGCGTCGATCTCGGCCTGGATGGCGGCCTGCTTCAGGGAGAGGTTCCGGTTCGCCTCGGCGATCGCCTCCTCGGCGAGCAGCCGCTCCTGCTCGGCCTGCTGCCGCGCCCGGGCCTCGGCGATCGCCGCGTCCTTGAGCACCCGGGCCGCCTCCGGCCGGCCCAGGTCCTGCAGGTAGGAGCCCTCCGCCAGGATGTCCTGGAGCTGGAAGGTGTCCAGCACCAGGCCCTGGTTGGTCATCGAGTGCTCGGCCTCCTCGGCCACCGCGCTGGCGAACGCGGCCCGGTCCCGGATCACCTCCTCGACGGTGAGCCGCCCGACGATCGAGCGCAGCGCGCCGGCGAGCACCTCCCGGGTGAAGTTGTCGATCTCGTCCTGCTGGTGCAGGAAGCGCTGGGCGGCGGCCCGGATCGCGTCCTCGGTGCCGCCGACCTTGACGATCGCCACGCCGTGCAGGTCGGCCCGGATGCCCTGCTTGCTGACCGCACCCCGGATGCCGACGTCGATACGGCGGCTGGACAGGTCGAGCGACTGGAGCTTCTGCACCACCGGCAGGACGAAGACCGAGGCGCCCAGCACGACCTTCTGCCCGGACATGTCGGTCGACCGGCCGCCGTCCGCGGTCTGCGTGGTGCGGCCCTTGCGGCCGGTGACGATGAACGCCTCGTTCGGCCCGGCCACCTTGATCCGGGAGAGCACGAAGAGGATGAGTATGAGGACGAGGAGGACCGCGCCTCCGATGGCGATGAAGAGCGGCATGCAGGTTTCCTGTCTGCGAAGGGGTTGTTCAGTAGGTCTCGACGTGCACGCTGGTCTCGCTCAGCGCCTGGACGACGAAGATCTGGGCGCCGAGCGGGATGGGCTGGTCGGCGCGGGCGTTGAGCTTGACCGGCTGGCCGGCCACCCGTAGCCGGACCTCGCCGTAGCCGTCCGCCGGCACCGGGGTGACCACCAGGCCCAGCGCGCCGACCAGGTGGTCGCGGGTGGGGGTGGGATCGGTGGGCATGTTCCGGGCCGCCCGGCTGATCCGGGACGCGATCCAGGCGGCGGGCACCGCGGCGAGCGCGCCGCCGGCGGCCGCCACCGCGACCGCCCCGGTGGTACGCCCTCCGAGCAGCTCGTTGACGATCGCCGCGCCGAAGCCGAACGCGCCGGCGAAGCCGGCGACCGTCTCGATCGGGATCGGCCCGTCGGCGCCGCCGAAGTGGAGCAGTTCCGTGCCGAGCAGGGCGAGGGCGAGCACCGCGATGCCCGCACCGCCGATGATCAGAAAGATGAGGGTCCCCGTGGCCACGACCTGGACGATATCGACGCCCTGCAACGTCCGGGGCCGGGCCGTGACGGGCAACGGAGGCGGTTGGACGGGGCCCCCCGACGATCTTCGTTGGACTATTGTCGACGCCGCCGCCCTGGGTCCCGGCGGATGGTCGCCGCAATCGAGGGTGGTCCGCATTGTCCGTGGTGATAGCTCTCTACGTCGTCGCCCTGCTGCTGACCGCAGTCGTGCTGTCGGCCGTCGCGGTCACGTCCTTCGCCACCACCTCGCGGGTCGACCGGGCGTTCGCCGGCCTCGGCGCCGCCCTCGCCGGCTACTACGCGTACCACCTGATCCGTGTCGGTGACGACGGGCGAACGGTGATCTTCTACGCGGCTCTGCTGCTCCCGATCATCGCGGGAGGCAAGCTCTACCACGGCTTCCGCCACCGGGACCAGATCCGGGCCGAGCGGGCCGCGGCGAGGGCGGCGATCCGGGCGGCCGACGAGTGGCGCTCGACCCGGCGCTGGTAGGCGGGTGGTCCCGGCCCGGCGTGACGAGGAGAATGGGTGGATGCGCTGGACCGTGCTCGACTCACCGATCGGGGAGTTCTCCGTCGCCACCGACGGCGACAGCGTCTGCGGAACCCACTTCGGTCGGGTCGAGTCGGGGCTCGACGAGCCGGACCACGAGCTGTCCCGGCAGGCGGTCGACGAGCTGCGGGCCTACTTCGCCGGCGACCTGACCGGGTTCACCGTGCCGCTGTCGATCCCGCGGGGCTCCGACTTCGAGCGGGCGGTGTGGCGCGAGATGACCCGCATTCCCTACGGGCAGACGTTGACCTACGGCGAGGTCGCGCGCCGGGTGGGTGACCCAGGGGCGGCCCGGGCCGTCGGGGTGGCCTGCAACCGCAACCCGGTCCCGGTCATCGTGCCGTGTCACCGGATCGTCGGCGCCGGGGCGAAGCTGGTGGGTTTCGGCGGCGGCCTGGACCGCAAGCGCTACCTGCTCGAGCTGGAGGCCCGGGTCGACTTCGAGCGGGCCCTGCTCGGCTGACCGGCGGCCGGCCGATTGGTCGATGCACCGGCCGGTGGCCGGCGACGTGGTGGCGTTCGTGATCAGCCGGCCGCTGACGACGCGAGGGCCGGGTCCGTACGGACCCGGCCCTCGACGGTGCTGCTGGTCAGCGCGTCAGCGCTCGACCTCACCGGCGATGAACGCCTCGACTGCGGCGTGCGCGTCGTGGTCGGCGTACTGCACGGGCGGGGACTTCATGAAGTACGACGAGGCCGACAGGATCGGGCCGCCGATCTTCCGGTCCAGGGCGATCTTGGCGGCGCGCACGGCGTCGATGATGACGCCGGCCGAGTTGGGGGAGTCCCAGACCTCGAGCTTGAGCTCGGCGTTCAGCGGGGTATCGCCGAACGAGCGACCCTCCAGCCGGATGTAGGCCCACTTGCGGTCGTCGAGCCACGGCACGTGGTCCGACGGGCCGATGTGCACGTCGCTCTTGCTCATCTCGTGCGGGATCTGGGAGGTCACCGACTGGGTCTTGGAGATCTTCTTGGAGACCAGCCGGTTGCGCTCCAACATGTTCATAAAGTCCATGTTGCCGCCGAAGTTGAGCTGGTAGGTGCGCAGCAGCTCGACGCCGCGGTCCTCGAAGAGCTTCGCCAGGGCGCGGTGCACGATGGTGGCACCGACCTGGCTCTTGATGTCGTCGCCCACGATCGGCAGGCCGGCGTCGACGAACTTCTGCGCCCACTCCGGGTCGGAGGCGATGAAGACCGGCAGGGCGTTCACGAACGCGCAGCCGGCGTCGATCGCAGCCTGGGCGTAGAACTTGTCGGCCTGCTCGGAGCCGACCGGCAGGTAGGAGACGACCACGTCGACCCGCGCGTCGCGCAGCGCCTGCGCCACGTCGACCGGGGTGGCGTCGGACTCCTCGACGATCTCGCGGTAGTACTGGCCCAGACCGTCGAAGGTCGGACCGCGCTGCACGCTGACGCCGGTCGGCGGCACGTCGCAGAGCTTGATGGTGTTGTTCTCGCTGGCGACGATCGCCTCCGCGAGGTCCATGCCCACCTTCTTGGCGTCAACGTCGAACGCCGCGACGAACTCCACGTCGGAGACGTGGTAGTCGCCGAAGGTGACGTGCATGAGACCCGGGACGCGGTCGTTGGGGTCGGCGTTCCGGTAGTACTCGACGCCCTGGATCAGGGACGAGGCGCAGTTACCCACACCGACGATGGCGACGCGGACGGAGCCCATAGCGTCTGCCTCCTTCTTCTCTGTCACGGCCGCTCTGTCCTGGTCTCTCCAGGCGGGGGCGGGCTGTTGTCTTCTCGTCGACCGCCGGCCGTCCCGGGTTGCGGGACCGTCGGGGCTCGGCCGGAGCGCTCGTTGGCGATGAGCTCCTCCAGCCAGCGGACCTCACGCTCACAGGCGTCGAGGCCGTGGCGCTGCAGTTCCAGGGTGTAAGCGTCGAGGCGCTCGGCCGCCCGGCCCAGCACGTCACGAAGTCCTTCGCGACGCTCCTCGATCTTGCGGCGGCGACCCTCCAGGATGCGCAGTCGGGTCGCCTGGTCGGTCCGGGCGAAGAACGCGAAGTGCACACCGAAGCCCGTGTCGTCGTACGTCTCGGGCCCCGCCTGTGCGATCAGTTGAGCGAAGCGTTCCTTGCCTTCCGCGGTGATTTTGTAGACCACCCGACCACGTCGGGTGGTCAGCGCGGGAACCTCCTCGGCGGTGGCGGGCGTCTCGGCCGCTTCGGTGATCCAGCCCGCCGCCTGCAGCCGTCGCAGGGTCGGGTAGAGCGAGCCGTAGCTGATCGCCGCCCGGAACGCGCCGAGTTTGGCGGCCAACTCCTTGCGCAGCTCGTAGCCATGCATCGGAGACTCCTGCAGGAGGCCGAGGATGGCGAACTCGAGCACGGGGCCGCCCTCTCTTACCCTCTGCGCGGAGCGGGTAACCGCCGCGATGTATCGGACCGATACATCGCACGTTAGCGGCTCGCTCCGATCAGGGCAAACCCCGAATTCGGGTTCCTGCGGTCACGGATCGTCACCGTGGTCGCCTCGTCCGGCCGGACCGCGTACCCTCTTCCGCATGCGTACGCAGCGCCAGGTCGTCGACTACTCGCTTCAGAAGCGAGCGGTGCTGCGTGACCTCCTGGCCAGTCGGGTCGGCACGTACGACGTGTGTGACGCCTCTCCGTACCTGAAGAACGCGGCTCGGTTCCACGGGGAGCCGACCGACGAGCGCTGCCCGATCTGCCGGAGCGAGAATCTGATCCACGTCCACTACATTTACGGAGACGAACTCAAGCAGTCCGCCGGCCAGGCCCGGACGCTGGCGGAGTTGGCTCCGCTGGCGATGACGCTACGTGAGTTCCAGGTCTTCGTTGTGGAGGTGTGCCTCGGTTGTGACTGGAACCATCTCGTCGAGCAGTACCTGCTCGGCCGGGACGGGCTTGCCGGAGGCAGCGAGGCGGGTCCGGAGCGCGACGCGGTGGGTGGCGAACCCACCGGCGGCACCGGTCCGGTACGGCGAAGGCGAGGGGCTCAACGGTGACCCCAGCCCGATCGACCGGCCCCGGTGCCGTGCGGAACCGCCGGGACAGGCGACGGTTGATTGGTCTGATAAGCCCGATTGATTCGGGTACGACGCCACGCGTCCGGCACCCCCGTGCCACGACGACGCGTGAAGCAGCTCACGGCAACCCGGTGGCGGCGCAGCGGCGCCCCACCGCGACCGGCAGGGTGTGAGGAATGAACTCGTACGGCGATCCCAGTTCGCGTGGGCGGGCCCAGATCCCCAATCCGAGCGGCGACCCCGGGCGGGGGGCGGACGATCCCTACCGCCGCTCCGGCGGTGACGCACGGGCGGGCAGCTGGTCGGCTCAGGACGGCTCGGCCTCCGCCGGACGCGCCTCGGTGGCGCCGACCGGCGGCAGCCCGGGTGGACGGGCCACGGTGACCCCGCGCGCCGCCGGCGCCGCCGGCTCGGCATCGGTCGGCGCGGCATCGGTCGGCCGCGCCGGCGGTGGCCGGGCCTCGGTGCCGGTCTCCCCGGCACCCGGGCGGGCGGGCCGCGCGTCGGTGCCGGTCTCCCCGGCCGGCCCGGCCGGTCGCGCCTCCGTCGGTGCTGCGTCAGTCGGTGCGGCGTCGGCCGGACGGGCGAGCGTCGGCTCGGCGTCGGTCGGTGGCTCCGCCGGCCGCGCCACGGTGGCCCGGGCGAGTGTCTCCCCGGTCTCCGGCGGACCGGGTGGCCCCGGCGGACCGGGTGGGCCGGGTGGCCCCGGCGGACCGGGGCGCGGCCGTCGCGGCGCAGGTGATCCCGCTGGAGCGGCGCGGGCGAAGAAGCGCAAGCGGATGAACATGCTGATCGCCGGCTTCGCGGTCTTCATCATGCTCGCCGGACTCGGCGTGGTCGGCTTCACCTACTACTCGACCAACGTGGTGCTGCCCGACGAGATCACCCCGCCGCAGGCGACGACCCTCTACGCCTTCGACAACAAGACCCCCATCGCGAAGGTGGGCGAGGAGAACCGCACGCTGGTCACCATCGAGCAGATCCCGCAGCACGTGCAGGACGCGGTGGCGGCAGCCGAGGACCGGAACTTCTACCGGCACTCCGGTGTGGACTACAAGGGCATCGCACGAGCCGCCTGGAACAACGTCAGCGGCGGTGACAAGCAGGGTGCCTCGACCATCACCCAGCAGTACGCCCGCAACGCCTACGACAACCTGAAGGACGACACCTACGCCCGGAAGGTCAAGGAGGCGATCCTCGCCTCCAAGCTGAACGACGAGTACACCAAGCCGCAGATCATGCAGCACTACCTCAACGTGATCTACTTCGGCCGTGGTGCGTACGGCATCGAGGCGGCGGCGCAGAAGTACTTCGGCAAGTCGGTGAGCAAGGTGACCCCGGCGGAGGGTGCGGTGCTCGCCGCGCTCATCAAGCAACCGGAGCCGAGCGCCAGCCACAAGGGGTACGACCCGGCGATCAACCCGACCGACGCCAAGGGTCGGTGGGACTACGTCATCAGCGGCATGGTCCAGGAGGGGTGGCTGAACGCCCCCGGTAAGCCGCCGGCGCCCACCGAGTACCCGACGAAGACCCTTCAGAGCCCCAAGAGCGGCGGCGTCGGCGTCGATTACGGCGTGAACACCCCCTACGGCAACGTGATCAACTACGTCAAGACCGAGATGCGGGACCAGGGCATCTGCGTCGACAAGGAAGCCGACGTCACCGACACCAAGATGCTCTGCTCGCAGGCGCTGATGTCCGGCGGCTACCGGATCCGGACCACGATCGATGTGACGACCCAGAAGGCCGCTCTTGCGGCCGCGCAGCGCAAGATGAAGGGTTCGGAGCTGGCCGGTCAGCCCAAGAACCTGATGGCCGCGGTGGTGGCGATCGACCCGGCCAACGGTCGGGTGCGCGCCTACTACGGCGGCGACACCGGCACCGGCACCGACTACGCCGGCAAGAACACCGACTCCAACGGCAACCTGACCGGCGGGCACTCGCCCGGCTCCAGTTTCAAGATCTACACTCTCGCCGCGGCCCTCAAGGCCGGCAAGGCGCTCGAGTCGCGCTGGAAGGGGCGGGCCTTCACGCCCCCGGACACCAAGTTCAAGGTGAGCAACGCGGGCACCGACAATCCGTCCTGCGGTAACTCCTGCACCCTGAAGGTCTCCACGCTGAAGTCGCTGAACGTGCCGTTCTACCACGTCACCGAGGAGATCGGCCCGGACAAGGTCATCGACATGGCCAAGAGGGCCGGCGTCACCACCATGTGGCGTACCGACACCAACCCGGCCAAGTCCTACGACCTGACCAAGACCGACCCGAAGGACATCGCCCCGTCACCCTTCTTCCACGTGGTCGGCTACGGGCAGTACCCGATCACCGTGCTGGACCACGCCAACGGCGTCGCCACCTTCGCCAACCAGGGCGTCTACCACAAGGCTCACTTCCTGTACTCGGTGGAGCAGCAGGACGAAGTGACCGGCAAGTGGAAGAAGGTTGGCGGCGAGAAGCTCAAGGGCGAACAGCGGATCGAGAAGGACGTCGTCGCCGACGTGACCTCGGTGTTGGAGCAGTACCCGGCGCAGGTCAACCACCGGCTGGACGACGGCCGCAAGGCCGCCTCCAAGACCGGCACCTGGGAGCAGAAGGCAGACAGCCCCGAGAACGGCGACGCCTGGATGATCGGCTACACCCCGCAGTTGGCCACGGCGGTCTGGGTGGGCAACGTGAACAAGCGGGAGCCGCTCAAGACGAAGGACGGCACCCGGATCAGTGGCTCCGGCATGCCGGGTGCGATCTGGGAACGGTTCATGGACGACGCGCTCAAGGGTGAGAAGGAGATGGACTTCCCGCCGGCGGCGAACATCGGTGACCCGAACTCCGGCAACGGCGAGGCGCCGCCGCCCCCGCCGGTCCAGCCGCCGCCGGGCTGCCCCGACCCGCTGTCGATCTTCTGCCAGAACAACGGCGGCAACAACGGTGGCAACAACGGCGGGAACAACGGCGGTGGGAACCCCACCGACCCGTTCGGTCCGCGGCCGGGCGGCAACGGTGGTGGGCTGTTGCCGAGTACTTCACCGACATACCGGGACTGATCCCAGCTCAACCGCCGCCGGCGCCGTTCCAGGCACCGGCATGTCGCCGCCACGACGGGACGCCGAGCCGGACGTACGGCAGGATGCCTCTTCATGAGCACCCAGTCGACGCCCGGCCTCGACGACGCCGGTACCAGTGACCACCCGTCCCGGTCCGACGCCTTCGTCCGGGGTATCTCCGGCCTGATCGGCGGCCCGCTCGGCGATCACGCCGTGGCGATCGACCGGCCGGCGGGACGGGAGCGCCGCTTCTGGACCGCGGCCCGGATCGTGCTGGCGCTCACCTGCCTCGCCCTGGCCCTGCACTGGGTGCAGAAGTCGCCCTGCCAGGACGGTGCCTGGCAGAACAACGTCCAGTACACCCGGTTCTGCTACACCGACGTGCTCGCCCTCTACTACGCCGAGGGACTCAACGAGGGCAAGGTGCCCTACCGTGACCACCCGGTCGAGTACCCGGTGCTGACCGGCTACTTCATGGGCGCGCTCGGGCTGCCCGTGCACGCCCTCGGCGTCGACGACCCGGGCATCAACCAGGGCATGTGGTTCTACAACCTGAACGCGCTGGTGCTCGGCGCGCTCGCCGTGGCCACGGTGGCGGTGATCCTGACGCTGCGCAAGCGACGACCCTGGGACGCCGCGCTCTTCGCCCTCGCGCCGGCCCTGCTGCTAACCGCCACCGTGAACTGGGACCTGCTGGCCATCGGGTTGGCCGCGTTCGGTCTGCTCGCCTGGGCAAGACGTCGGCCCCTGCTGGCCGGCGCGCTGCTCGGGCTCGCCGGCGCGGCGAAGCTCTGGCCGCTCTTCGTGCTCGGCCCGATCCTGGTGCTCGCGGTCCGGGCGAACCGGCTCCGCGCCGCCCTCACCGCGGTGGTCGCGGCCGTCGTGGCGGTGGTCGCGGTGAACCTGCCGGTGGCGTTGCCGTACCGCGAGAACTGGGACCGGTTCTTCGAGCTGAACAGCACCCGCCCCATCGACTGGGGCACGCTCTGGTACATCGGCCGCTACCTGGACGGAAAGGTGGGCAGCGCGGACCCGGCCGACCTGGGGCCGTTCGAGTGGCTCAACGCCAACATCCCCACCCTCAACCTGCTGTCGTACGCCCTCTTCGGGCTGGCGTGCCTCGGCGTGGCCGCGCTGGCGCTGCTGGCTCCGCGCCGCCCCCGCCTGGCCCAGGTCGCGTTCCTGGTGGTCGCCGCATTCCTGATCTTCAGCAAGGTGTGGTCCCAGCAGTTCGTGCTCTGGCTGCTGCCGCTGGCGGTGCTCGCCCGGCCCAAGTGGGGCGCCTTCCTCGCCTGGCAGCTCGCCGAGGTCTGCTACTTCGCGGCGTTCTACGGGGAACTGCTCGGGGCGGCCACCTCCCGGCCGGTCTTCCCGGAGGGCGTCTTCGTGCTCGCCGCCACCCTGCGGTTGACCACCGTGGTGGTGCTCTGCGTGTTGATCGTGCGCGAGATCCTGCAGCCGGAGCAGGACGCCGTGCGGGCCACCTACGCCGACGACCCGGACGGCGGCGTACTCGACGGCGCGCCGGACGCACCGTGGTGGAACCGGTGGCGGCGCAGCCCCGTGCTACCCGCTGAGCCGGTGCCGGCCGCCCGCTGACTGCCCACCGCCGGCGCACCCGCGGGTGCGCCGGCGGTCCGGGGTCAGAACAGCCGGTAGACCACCGAGCCGTCGATCTCCTCGCGGGTGATGCCGAGCGAGTCGACCGGCGTGTCGACGGTTATCTCCCAGGGGGTGCCCGCGAGCTGGTCGCGCAGCAGCACCACGTTGCGCACGCCCAGGGTGCGCAGGTAGTCGATGCTGGTCTGGTCGGGGAACGTCTGCGTCACCCGGCGGACGTCGTCGAGCTGGCGTGGGGTGAAGCCGCTGCCACCGTTGACCACGTCCTGGAAGTGGGTGGTGGACCAGAGCATCACGTGCTGGTCGAGGCTCTGGTTGCTCGGCAGGACCAGCAGCGGGCCGTCCACCAGGCGCATGGCGGCCGGCTGGGCCGGGACCACCGGGTGCGGCGTGGTGTTCAGCCCCTCCACCGTCACGAGCAGCAACGGCAGCAGGGTGGCCAGCCGCAGCCACGGACCCGGCCAGGACGGGACCCGCTGCGCGGCGAGTTCGCGTACCCGGTCGGTGAGGGCGGTGACCGCACCCGCCGCCAGCAGGCCGAGCAGCAGCGTGGCCCAGAGCATCAGCCGGCCGGGGGTACGCAGGCCGTTCCAGCCGGGCAGGTGCTCGAAGAGCGGGATGTAGGTGAAGGTGCCACCGAAGAACCGGGTGCCCATGGCCAGCACCATCGTGGCGAGCAGCCCGGCCAGCAACAGCAGCCGGTGCCGCAGCTTCCAGACCGAGAAGATCAGGCCACCGGCGGCCAGCGCGTAGAGCACGAAACCGGGCAGCAGGGTCATCTCGGGGTGCCAGGGCAGGGCGGCCCGGGCCCCCTCGTGCAGCCCACCCCAGACCCGCGACTCGGCGGGCGCGGTGACGAAGCCGGACGCGGGCGGCGAGAAGATGGCGATGTCGCCGACGCTGCGCTCCGCGTACGGGTGCAGCTCGGTCACGGTGAAGTAGGGGATCGCCATCAGCAGGCCGACGCCGGCGAAGAGCGCCCCGCCGACGAGGTTGGCCACGACGAGCCGCTTGCCGAACGGGCGTCGCACCGCCCAGAACCAGGTCCGCCGGACGTACCAGGTGACAGCCGCGACGAGCACCGTCGCGCCGAGGAAGTACGCGAACGGCAGGCCGATCCCGAACCCGAGGCTCAGCTGCCACGCCGCCACCAGCCAGCCGGCGTAGATCCAGCCGTCGTGCCGGCGCTCCGGCCGGTAGCCGTGCCGCAGGGACCAGCCGTGGCCCCGGGCCAGCATGGCCAGCGCCAGCGGAATGCCCCCGTTGGAGAGCACGTGCAGGTGCCCGGCCTGGGCGAGCAGCCACGGCGCGTACGCGTAGCTGACCCCGGCCACGGCGGCGCCCATCCGGCCGGAGCCGAGCTGCCGGGCCAGCGCGTACGCCCCGAGCGTCGCCAGCGCGTGGGCCAGCACGAACATGATGTTGTAGCGCAGGACGGCGTCCTCGGGGCCGCTGCCGATCATGCCGGCCGGCGCGTAGCCCAGCAGGGTGTCGGAGAAGGCGAAGCTCCACAGCTCCGGGAAGAAGGTGTTGGACTGCCAGAGTTGCGCCGGGTTGGTCAGCAGGATGTGCCCGGACCAGGCCATCTGCCAGGACTGCAGGCTCGGGTCCCAGTAGTCCTGCGGCAGCGTGTAGCGCGGGTAGCGCAGCGTCGGCCAGGTCATCAGCACCGCGAGGGCGAGCGCGCCGAGCGTCGCCAGCGTCCACTCGTGGACCAGGGACCGGCCGATCGCCCGGACGATCCGGCGGGGGCGGGTCAGCACCCGCTCCGGCGCGGGCCCGAAGGCCTCCCACGGGTCCGGCTTGGCCGCCTCCCCCTTGCCGTCGGCGTCGCTCTTGTCGGCCTTCGGGTCGGCGTCGCCGGTGGCGTCCTTCCCGGCGGCTCGTTTCTTGTCCTCGGTGCCGGTGCCGGCCTTGTCGTCGGCGGTCTCGCGCCCGGTGCCGGCTTTGTCACTGCCGTCCTTGTCGCTGCCGGTCTCGCTGGCGGCGTCGACCTTGGCACTGGCGGCCTCGGCACTGGCGGCGTCGACCTTGGCGCTGCCGCTCTTACTGGCGGCGCTGGCCTTGTCACTGCCGGCCTGGCCCATGGCGTCGGCCTTGTCGTCGGCGCTGGCGTCGCGGCCGGTGCCGGTCGCGCCGCCACCCGTGGTGCCGGCCTTCGCGTCGCCGGTGGGGGTGCGTTCGGCGTCGGTCGTGGCGGTGGGGGTGCTCGGGCGCTCGGGGTTGTCGCCGGTGGCGGACGGTGCGCCGCCGGTCTCCGACTGTCCGGTCGTCATGCCGCCGGGCGCTCCGCGCCGAGCTGCTCCCGAAGGAAGGCGATGTCGGCGGCCTGGCCGGCCACACCGCCGGGTGTCTCGACGACCACCGGCGCGTCGGCCGCCCGGATCACCGCCACCACCAGCTCCGGATCGATCGTCCCGCCGTCGAGGTTGTCGTGCCGGTCCTGGCCGGAGCCGAAGGCGCCCTTGGAGTTGTTCGCGTGGACCAGGTCGATCCGGCCGGTGATCGCCTTGACCCGGTCGACCAGCCCCAGCAACTCCTCGCCGCCGGCGTGGGCGTGGCAGGTGTCCAGGCAGAAGCCCACCTCGTAGTCGCCCACCGCGTCCCAGAGCCGGGCGAGCGCGTCGAGCCGGCGGGCGCAGGCGTTGTCACCGCCGGCGGTGTTCTCGATCAGGACCGGCACGCCGAACCCGCCCGCGTCGGCCGCGTAGGCGAAGGTCTTGCGCCAGTTGTCGAACCCGATTGCCGGATCGTCACCGGCGTTGACGTGCCCACCGTGGACGATCAGCCCCTTCGCGCCCACCGCCGCCGCTGCGGTCGCGTGCCCGACCAGCAGCTTCCGGCTGGGGATCCGGATCCGGTTGTTGAGGGTCGCCACGTTGATGACATAGGGGGCGTGCACGTAGATGTCGACCTCCGCGGCGCGCAGCCGCTCCGCGTCCTCCCGTGGCTTGGGCGCCTTCCAACCCTGCGGGTCGGAGAGGAAGAACTGCACGGTGTCGGCGGCTCGGTCGGCCGCCTCCGCCAGCGGGTCGGTCGAATCGACGTGGGCTCCGATACGCATGCAGGCGAGCCTACGTCGGACGTCCGACGAGCGGGGTGACGCCCGCCGTCGATTCGCCGGGGCGCACGTCACCCGACGGACCGACGCTCGTTGATGAGGTGGGATGGAAGGCCGGCTCGCCCGGCCGACGGACGGGTACGCCCGCCGCGCCGGTTGGTCGGTCACCTGCGACAGCGGGGCCCCCTCGTCGCGCGGCCCGGCGCGACGAGGGCCCGCCGGACCGAGCAGAGCACGCCGATCCGAGATTCTTGGAATTTTGTGCTATTTCCTCCGACAAGCGACAACAGCCGTTGTATCGTCAGATAACAACACGATAAAGCTCCGCGGGGCGTCTTCGGTCCAACCTCATCGGTGTGGTCGTTCCTCCCCAGGTCCCACCCAAGGAATGCGGACGGGACGCCCCGCGGCCCCGTCGACGGGGGTCCGCTACCGGCCTGATGGTCCGGGAGTGGGCCCCCGTCGCCGCGCCACGAACCCGGCGCGAGTGGCCACCCAGGCCATGATCGACCGGGCCGGGTATCCTGGTCCAGTTGTCCGCGTCCGGTCGGGTTCCCCCGGTCCCGGAGCGGGCCACGACGCACGACCTCCTGCCACGGAAGGACCGTGGCCGCTTAGCCCACAGGAGGTGAGCACGTCTTGCGTCATTACGAAGTCATGGTGATCCTCGACTCCAGCCTCGAGGAGCGCACCGTCGCCCCGTCGCTCGACACGTACCTGAACGTGATCCGGACCGCGGGTGGCTCGGTCGAGAAGACCGATGTGTGGGGCCGCCGGCGCCTCGCGTACGAGATCAACAAGAAGGCCGAGGGCATCTACGCCGTCATCGACCTGCAGGCGACGCCTGCGGCGGTGGCCGAGCTGGACCGTCAGCTTCGACTCAACGAGTCCGTGCTGCGCACCAAGGTCATCCGGCCGGAGATGCGCTAAGCATTCAACCCCGGTTCGCCCGGATCAACCTCATCGACGCTGTCGTACGGCTCTGAGAGCCTTTACGCAGACGATGAGTGCGCGAGGAGATGGTCATGGCAGGAGACACCACCATCACGGTCATCGGCAACCTGACCGATGACCCCGAGTTGCGGTTCACCCCCTCCGGGGCTGCGGTCGCCAAGTTCCGGGTCGCTTCGACGCCCCGATTCATGGACAAGGCGTCCGGCGAATGGAAGGACGGCGAGCCGCTCTTCCTGGCCTGCACGGTGTGGCGGCAGGCGGCGGAGCACGTCGCCGAGTCGCTCCAGCGGGGCGCCCGCGTGATCGTCTCGGGTCGGCTGCGTCAGCGGTCGTACGAGACCCGCGAGGGTGAGAAGCGCACCGTCATCGAGCTCGAGGTCGACGAGATCGGCCCATCGCTGCGCTACGCCACGGCGAAGGTGCAGAAGATGTCGCGCTCCGGTGGCGGCGGCGGTGGCTTCGGTTCCGGTGGTGGTGGTGGTGGCCAGGGTGGCGGCGGAGGCAACTTCGACGACCCCTGGGCTTCGGCCGCACCGTCTCCGTCGCGCGCTGGTTCGGGCGGCAACTTCGACGAGGAGCCTCCGTTCTAATGGCGCCGAGCGCCCGCGATCGCAAACCAGGAGCAAGGTCAATGGCCAAGGCTGCGGCACTTCGCAAGCCGAAGAAGAAGGTGAACCCGCTCGACAAGGACGGGATCACCTATATCGATTACAAGGACACCGCGCTGCTGCGGAAGTTCATCTCCGACCGCGGCAAGATCCGCGCTCGGCGGGTGACCGGCGTCACCTCGCAGCAGCAGCGGCAGATCGCGCGTGCGGTCAAGAACGCCCGTGAGATGGCGCTCTTGCCGTACACCGCGACGGCCCGCTGAAAGGAGGCACCGACATGAAGATCATCCTGACGCAGGAAGTTTCCGGTCTCGGTGCCCCCGGCGACATCGTCGAGGTGAAGGACGGCTTCGGCCGTAACTACCTGCTGCCGCAGGGCTTCGCGATCAGCTGGACCAAGGGTGCCGAGAAGCAGGTCACGGTCATCAAGCGGGCCCGCTCGGCCCGGGAGATCCGCGACCTCGGCCACGCCAACGAGGTCAAGGGCCAGCTCGAGGGCCTGAAGGTCAGCCTGAAGGCCCGCGCCGGTGACGGTGGCCGGCTCTTCGGCTCGGTCACGCCGGCCGAGATCGTCGACGCCGTCAAGGCGGCCGGCGGTCCGACCCTCGACCGCCGCCGGCTGGAGGTGCCCGGTCACATCAAGACGACCGGCGCCTACCCGGTGCGGATCAAGCTGCACCCCGAGGTGACGGCAGCGTTCAACCTGAACGTCGTCGCTTCCTGACATCACCTGCACCACCCAGGGCCCGCACCGAGCGATCGGTGCGGGCCCTGGTCGTCATCGAGCAGCTCTCGGAGGTCAGCCGATCGGTTGGCCGGTCACCGCGCTGATCACCACCGTGGAGAGACCGCCACCCACCACCGCCGAGGCGAGCGCGATGGTGGTCGAACGCCAGGTCGTCCCGACCCGACGCAGCAGCGCCGCGACCACCAGGCTGCTGACCAGCGCCAGGCCGAAGCGCGGCGCGGCGGTGAGGAGCGACCCGAGGGCGCGTGCTCGCGGTGAGTCGCAGCCGCCGCCACTGATGTCGGTGACGCAGCCCGCCGGCGCCTGGGCGTCGAGCGTCAGCAGCCACACGAAGATCAGCACGGCCGGGATCAGGTAGCACGTGGCGGTGTAGAGCAGTGGCCGGACCGAGCCGCCCGGATCCGGGTCGAGCAGGTCGTCCTCCAGCCGGCGGGACCAGCCAGCCGCCCCGGCCGCCTCGATCCGGCGGCGTACCGACGTCATGCCGGCACCGCGTGCGACGCCGACCGGTTCCGCCCGGCGCCGTGTCGACCCGTAGGAGCCGGGCGAGCTGCGCGGTCTCGGCGCGGTGTACGTGACCACCGGCGAGCGCGGCGCCGAGGTGGGCGGATCCATCCACCGCGGATCGTCGCCCGCCAGCCGGGTACCCGACCAGAACCTCTCGTCGTCCCGCGCGGCGCCGGGCCAGCCCGCTGCCTCGGCGGACCGCCCGGACCGCGGCGGTTCCGTCCGGTCCCACTGGGGCGGCTCGGTGTACCTGTCCCACTGGCCCGTGCTGTCCGGCTGCTCCCAGCGGCCGGCGATGTCGGGCTGCTCCCACTGACCGGTGCCGTCCCACCGGTCCGTCCCGGCCGCCGGTAGCCACTCCTGCACGCCCGAGGCGTCCCAGGGGTCCACCGCCGGCTCGGGATCCTCCGCCGGGGTGGCCGCCCGCCCCCACGGGTCGGCGGCCGGACGGGACCAGGACTCCTCCTCCGCCGCCCGACGAGCGCGCCGGGTCGGCCGGTCGGGCTCCCGCCGCGGGGTCGACTCCGCCGCGGGGGACGACTCCTCGCCGCCGGACCAGATCACCGGCGGCCGACCGGCCGGCGAACGCCGGGGCCGCCGCTCCGCGACGGAACCGGAGACCGGCTCGTCGTTGCCCGCCGATTCGGCCCGGCGGTTTCCCACGTACCCCTGCTCCTGTGGACGGTCGAACGTCCACTCCCGGGTGTGGTCCGACTCCGGGGCCGCGGCGATCGCGGGCAGTTCGCGCCAGCTGGTCTCCTGGACCCGACGCCAGCTGCTGGTGGTCTCGGCGGTGCGCCAGCCGGTGCCGGAAGGCGGGCGGTCGGGCTCGTCGTCGTCCGGTGCGGCGTGCCGCCCACCGCCGTCGGCCCGCCGGACGCCGGACTCCAGCGCCCACCGCGGCAGGTAGTCGTCGACCGGCTCCTCCTCACCCGGGTCGAGGGCCCGCCGCTGGCCGCGCGTGCGTCGGCGCTCGCCGGAGCGGTACGGGTCGCCCGAGGCGGGCTCGTCCCACGGTGCGATCGGCTGGCGCTCGCGCGGGCTGTCCTCCCCGCGTCCCCAGTCCCGGTAACTCACGGCCGGAGCGTGACCCTTCTCAACCGATAGCGCAATCCGCTGTCCAGGTGTAGCCGTTCGCTGGAGATAGTACGGGACGAACGACTCACAGACCCGACCGAAAACTTCCCCTCCACAGGCTGGGGATCGCGTCTTCGCTGGTCAGAGCCGTACGGCGGGGAATTCCCCAACGGTTGTCCACAGCCTGTGCACACGCTGCGCACATGCTCGCCCACCAGTGTCCACAGGTTGTCCCGAGGCTCGTCCACCGGTGTTGTTGGCCCCTGAGCTCGGTGTCCGTATGGTTGGCCCCCGACCGCCCGCGCGATGGCCCCCGATCAACCGGTCCGGTCGGCAAAATGTCGTACCCGGACGGTAGAGCTGGGACGCGGATCCGACGCAGTGGAGGGGGGACCGGTGTCGGTCACCGATGACATGCGGGCGGAGCCACGGGGCGGCGGTCAGTCCCCCGCGCCAGCGCAGCGCGAAGGCCACTACGACAAGACCCCGCCCCAGGACGTGGCGGCCGAGCAGTGCGTCCTCGGCGGCATGCTGCTCTCCAAGGACGCCATCGCCGACGTGGTGGAGATCCTCAAGACCAACGACTTCTACCGCCCGGTGCACGCCACCATCTTCGACATCATCCTGGAGATCTACGGCCGCGGCGAACCGGCCGACTCGATCACGGTGGCGGCCGCCCTGGCCGACTCGGGCGACCTGGTCCGCATCGGCGGCGCGCCCTACCTGCACACCCTGATCGCCAGCGTGCCGACCGCCGCCAATGCGGCCTACTACGCCCGGATCGTCAGCGAACGGGCGGTCCTGCGGCGGCTGGTCGAGGCCGGCACCAAGATCGTGCAGCTCGGCTACGGCACCGCAAGCGGGGGCAGCCGCGACGTCGACGACGTTGTCGACCTCGCTCAGCAGGCCGTCTATGACGTCACCGAGCGGCGGGTCAGCGAGGACTTCGCCGTCCTGGCCGACATGCTCCAGCCGACCCTGGACGAGATCGAGGCGGTGGGCGCCCAGGGTGGGGTGATGACCGGTGTGCCCACCGGCTTCAGCGACCTGGATCGGCTGCTCAACGGCCTGCACGCGGGGCAACTGATCATCGTGGCCGGCAGGCCTGGCTTGGGCAAGTCAACGGCGAGTATGGATTTCGCCCGAAATGCTGCGATTCGCGCCAACCAGGCGGCGGCCATCTTCTCGCTGGAAATGAGCAAGGTCGAGATCGTCATGCGACTGCTCTCGGCCGAGGCCCGGGTGCCGCTGCACGTGCTGCGCAGCGGTCAGCTCTCCGACGACGACTGGACCAAGCTGGCGCGCTGCATGGGCGAGATCAGCGAGGCGCCGCTCTTCGTCGACGACACCCCGAGCATGAACCTGATGGAGATCCGGGCCAAGGCGCGGCGGCTCAAGCAGCGGCACGACCTCAAGATGATCGTGGTCGACTACCTCCAGCTGATGACCTCGCCAAAGCGCACCGAGAGCCGGCAGCAGGAGGTCGCCGATCTGTCCCGGGGCCTGAAGCTGCTGGCCAAGGAGGTCGAGTGCCCGGTGATCGCGGTCAGCCAGCTGAACCGTGGCCCCGAGCAGCGCACCGACAAGCGACCCCAGCTCTCCGACCTGCGTGAATCAGGTTGCCTGACAGCGGAGACGAGGGTCATCCGAGCCGACAACAACTCTGAAGTGACCCTCGGGGAACTCCTCGCCGCTGGGGCGAAGGACATCCCGGTCTGGGCGCTGGACGAGTCGCTCCGTTACACACCCCGCACGATGACCCACGTGTTCCCGAGCGGTAATCGTGAGATCTTCCGGATGACACTCACGTCGGGAAAACAGATCGACGCAACGGCCAACCACCCCTTCCTCACGTTCGGGGGCTGGGTGCCGCTGGGAGAGCTGTCGGCGGGAGCGAGGATTGGGACGCCTCGGCACGTGCCGCCCCCGCTGACGGTTCGGCCTTGGGCAGAGGCGGAGGTCGTGCTGCTGGCACACCTGCTGGGCGACGGCTCCTTCGTACGCCGTCAACCCATCCGCTATGCCAGCCGAGATGAGTCCAACCTGAGCGTTGTGACGGACGCGGCGAAGCACTTTGGGATCTCCGCGGTTCGCGACGACTACGAAGTGGCCAGAGTGACGACGCTTCGGCTACCCGCGCCCTACCGGTTGGCCCGGGGCCGCCGGAACCCCATCGCCGAGTGGCTCGATGGCCTCGGGCTCTTCGGTCTGCGCTCTCACGAGAAGTTCCTGCCAGCGTCCGTCTTCGGCCTGCCGAAGGAACAGATCACCCTTTTCCTGCGTCATCTGTGGGCCACCGACGGCTCCGTCTGCGTCAACAAGTCCGGGCGCGGGGGGCGGGTCTACTTCGCATCTACCAGCCAGCGGTTGCTGGAGGACATCTCTCGTCTCCTGCTGAGGTACGGCATTACCGCGCGGCTCAAGACCGTAGCCGTGGTGGGCCATCGGCCCCAGTACACGCTCGACATCTCCGGCCGCGACGACCAACTGCGGTTCCTGCGAGAGATCGGGGTTCACGGCGAGCGAGCGGAGAACTGCGCGGACCTTCTCGCCTCCATTGAGGCAATCCAGAGCAACCCCAACGTCGACACGGTGCCGCGCGAGGTGTGGAGCAGGGTGAGGCAGGTCTTGGCCGATCGGGGTATGAGCCACCGGGAGTTCGCTGCGGCCACGGGCACCCAGTTCTGCGGCAGCACGATGTGGAAGCACTCGCCGAGCCGGTCCCGGTTGTCGAAGATCGCATCGGTGCTTGACTCCGCCGACCTCGATCTGCACGCCACCAACGACATCTTCTGGGACGAGATCGTGTCGATCGAGTCGCTCGGCCAGCAGGAGGTTTTCGACGCCACTGTCCTCGGCACCCACAACTTCATCGCCAACGGCATCGCGACGCACAACTCGATCGAGCAGGACGCCGACGTGGTGATCCTGCTGCACCGGGACGACTACTACGACAAGGAGTCGCCGCGGGCGGGCGAGGCGGATTTTATTGTCGCCAAGCACCGGAATGGTCCGACCGACACGGTCACCGTCGCGGCGCAGCTGCACCTGTCCCGCTTCGTCGACATGGCCATCGTCTGAGCCTGTCCGCGCGAGCGGTGCCCGGGCCGACTGCGGGCGGAGGGACGCCGCGCGTCAGCCGAGCAGCGGGAACCAGCCGGCGACCTCGCCCAGCTCCAACCGGTCCCGGTCGGTGAGCGGGAGGCGGCCGGCCGCCTTCAGCAGGAACTCGTGGTCGTCCCAGCTCGCCGGGCGGACCGCCTCGTCGCTGAGCAGGCCATCCATGGTGGCTACCGCGACCCGGGTGGCGAGCGGGCCGGGTGGCGGAGCGTCGGGCAGGTCCAGCACCAGATCCAGGTGGTGGATCACCGCCTCGGTGGTGAGCGTCGCGAGGAAGTCCGGCACCCGCAGCACGTGACCCTGGGTGACCACGTGGCCCGACGGGTCGGCCGCGCTGGCGGCCCGGACGGCGGCCGGCGCGGTGTCGGACCAGATCCGGACCACGCCGGAGGGCCGGTCGAACGCCGCCGCGGAGCGGCGGGCCCACCAGGCGTGCCGGGCACCGTCGGCGTCGCCGCCGGGCGGGAACGCGCGCCAGTAGCTGACGTCGTCCACGTCGGCCGGCCCGGGTGCCGGGCTGGCCAGCGCCACCAGCGCCCGCTGAGCGTCGCAGAGCACGTGGAACAGCAGGTCGGCGACGAGCCAGCCGCGGCACCGGGTCGGTCGTTGCAGGTCCGCGTCGTCGAGGTCGGTGACCACGGCGGTGATCGCCCCGTACGCCTGCGCCAGCGCGTCATGCTGCCGGACGGCGGTCATGGGTTGCAGCTTCGCACGGATGATGGCGTCCAGCACGACAGGACGGCCGGCCCGGCGGGTACCGGGCCGGCCGTCGGACGCTGTGCGGGTGGGCTCAGCCGAACATGTCGTCGAGGAAGCTCTTGTGCTTCTTGCGCCGGTAGTGCCCGTGGTAGCCCTGGTGCTGCTGGCCGTGGCCGCCGTAGGCCGGCGCGGGCGGGTAGCCGTGCGCCGGCGGCGGGGGCGGCGGCACCGCGCCGTAACCCGGCTGGTGCGGCGCCGGCGGGGGCGGCGGGGGCGGGTAGCCGGCGGGCTGGTGGGCTGGCTGGCCGCCCGGACCGGCCGCCTGCTGGCGGTTCCAGTTCGCCTCCGCCTCGAACAGCTTCTCCAGCTCGCCGCGGTCGAGGAAGATCCCCCGACACTCACCGCACTGGTCGATGACGACGCCGCTGCGCTCGTATTGACGCATTTCTCCATGACACTTGGGACAGGTGAGGCTCATCACCCGACGGTACCTGGTCGGGTCACGCGGTTGCCGTAAGCGTTTCCGTCACCTCGTCATCGGTCACCTCGTGGAAGTCCTCGTAGTAGCTGCTCACCGCCATGAACTCGGGTGGGCGCTGGGCGCAGATCACCTGGTCGGCCTCGGCGGACAACATCTCGAACGCCTCCTGCGAACCGACCGGTATCGCGACCACCACCCGTTGGGCGCCGAGCCGGCGGGCGACCTCCACGGCCGCCCGGGCGGTGGCGCCGGTGGCCAGGCCGTCATCGACGATCACCGCGGTACGCCCGGTGAGGTCGAGCGGTGGCCGTCCGGCCCGGTAGAGCTGCTCCCGCCGTTCCAGCTCGGCCTGCTCGCGCCGGTTGGTCTCGGCGATGTCCTCCGCGCTGAGCCGGCTCGCCACCTGCTCGTTGAGTACCTGCACCCCGCCGGGGCCGAGCGCGCCGAAGGCCACCTCCCGAGCCCAGGGCATGCCGAGCTTCCGGATCACCAGGACGTCCAGCGGCGCGCCGAGTCGTCCGGCGACCACCTGTGCCACCGGTACGCCGCCGCGTACCAGGCCGAGGACGATGAGGTTCGGTTCGCCGATCAGGCCGGTGAGCCGCTCGGCGAGCACCCGGCCCGCTTCGGCGCGGTCGCGGTAGGTGGTCATGCCTCAGGTCTACGCCCTGCCGCGCCCCGCCGCGCGCCAGTTGCCGGAAAGAAGCGGCTCCGCCGGCTCGGTGGCCGGTTGCTCCGGGGCACGCAGGGCGGGTGCCCAGATCAGCAGGGCGAGCGGATAGAGCAGGTACCCGAAGCGGGTGGTGGGCATCAGGGCGATCGCGGCGAGCAGCCCGTACCCGCAGATCAGCGCGGTGGCGACGGCGGTGCGCGGCGGGCGGCGGGCGAGTCGGACGGCGATCGCCGCGCCGGCCGCGACGAGCAGCGCGGCGGCGATGTATCTGCCGCCGGGCAGCCCGGTCGCGATCAGGTAGCCGGGGAAGGGTGACTGCGCTGGGCTGGTCACCAGCCCGTGGCCGAGGGGGAAGCGGAGCACGTTCTCCACCAGGGCGTCGCGGTCGACCAGCAGGGCGGGCAGCAGGGCCGCCACGGGAAGCCCGATGGCTCCGGCGGCCACCCGGGTGCCGGCCCGCCGGTTCGCCCCCCAAATGATCAGGACCAGGGCGATGGGCCAGGCGAAGAGCTTCAGCGCGCCGGCCACCCCGACCGCGAGTCCGGCCCGCCCGGGCCGGTGGGTGCCGGCGAAGGCCAGGGCCAGCAGGCAGAGCGCGAGGATGGGCAGGTCGTCGCCGCCGGTGGCCAGGGTGAGGGCGCAGATCGGCAGGACGGTCGCAGCCTGCACGCCGCGCAGCAGCGCGGCGTTCGGGCGGGTCGTTCCGCCCGCCTGCGCCGGGGCGGCGGTGCGACCCGCGCGGTGGTGGGCGCGGAGCGTGGCGACCGCGAGGGCGAGCGCGAGCGCGGTGCCGACCGCGAACCAGACCCGGGCGTCGGTCCACCACCCGTCGGCGATCGCCCGGGGCAGCCCGAAGAGGGCCATGCCCGGTTGGTACGGGGTGTAGCCGAGCAGCCGTTCGTCGGCGGGCAGGGCGGCGATGGCGTCGTGACCGAGGTACGGGGTGCCGTGCTCGGCGAGCCGGGTGCCGGCCTGCTCGACGACGTGCACCTCCTCCTGTGCCCGGTCGGTCCGGCCGCCCGCCCGCTCGACGCTCTGTTGTACGAGCGGAAGCAGCGCGGTGGTCACCCACGCGAACCCGGTGAGCGCCCAGCGGGCCGGCAGCCCGACCAGCGGCGAGTCCGGGTGACGGCGGCGGACCAGCAGCTGGCTGGCGACGGCCAGCGCGGCGAGGAGATAGCCGACGGCGGCGGTGCCGCCCCAGGCGCGGTGCGGGAGCAGCGTCGAGGTGGCGGCGGTGATCGCGGCGAACCCGGCCGACGCGGCGTAGAGGCCGAGGTCGAGGGCGAGGCCGCCGGCGGCGGAGTCGACGGCCCGCCAGCCACGGCGGCGGACGGTCGGGGCTGCGGCGGTCACGCCGGCAAGTGTGGCAGACGGGCGGCGGCGACCCGGGCCGCGCACGGCCTGGGTAGGTGATCGCCGCGGCTGGGCGTGCGGGTGGTGTGCCGGGGTCAGGCGGGCAGGTGCGGTAGCCGGTCCCGGCCGCGACCGTTCGAGCGCCGCCCGCCGAGGCGGATCACCGAGCCGGCGTCGTGCAGCGGGGGTGCCAGGGTGCCCGGGCTGCCGCCGGCGCCGCGCTGGAGCGCGGCGAGCAGCGTGCCGGCCGGAATCGGTCGGGCGAAGAGGTGGCCCTGGCCGGCGGCGCAGCCCAACTCCCAGAGGGCGCGGCGCTGCGGCTCGCTCTCCACTCCCTCGGCGACCACGGTCAGGTCGAGGCTGCGACCGAGGTCGAGGGTGGAGCGGATGACGGCGGCGGCCTCGGCGGAGCTCTCCATCGCGCTCACGAAGCTGCGGTCGATCTTCAGCTCGTGGACCGGGATCCGGGAGAGCAGGCTCAGCGACGAGTAGCCGGTGCCGAAGTCGTCGAGCGCCAGGCGTACCCCCTCGTCGCGCAGCCGGCTGAGCACCCGGTCGACCACGTCGAGTTGGCTGAGGGTGAGGGTCTCGGTCAGCTCCAGTACCAGCCGGTCCGCCGGGAGGTCGTGGGCGCGCAGCCGGGCCAGCACCGAGCCGGGGAACCGGGCGTCGAGCAGGCTGCGCGGGGAGACGTTGACCGCGACCGGTACGTCGAAGCCGGCGTCCCGCCAACTGCCGGCGGCGATCAGCGCCTGGTCCAGGATGGCCTCGGCGAAGGCCGGCAGCAGGCCGGAGCGCTCCACCGCCTCCAGGAAGCGCAGCGGGTCGATCACCCCGTGCCGGGGGTGGTGCCAGCGGGCGAGCGCCTCGGCGCTGGTGACCTCGCCGGTGGCCAGGTCGACGATGGGTTGGAAGTTGACGGTGAACTCGTGGTCGGCGACCGCGCGGGGCAGCTCACCGCCGAGGGTGAGTCGGCCGAGGTCGGCGGTGTCCCGGGTCGGGGCGTACGTGGAGATCCGTTGGCCGGCCCGCTTGGCCTGGTACATCGCCACGTCGGCGCGGCGCAGCAGCTCGGGCATCCCGCCGCTGGCCGGCGCGGCGGAGATGCCGCCGCTCGCCTCGACGCTGATCCGCATGCCGTCCAGGTCGAAGGGCTCGTGCAGCGCGGCGATCAGGGTCTCCGCCCGGTGCGCGGCCACCGCGGGGGCCGGCAGACCGCGCAGCAGCACCGCGAACTCGTCGCCGCCGAGCCGGGCCACCACGTCGTCGCCCTGGGCGGCGCCGCGCAGCCGCTCGGCCACCTGCACCAGCACCTGGTCGCCGGCGGCGTGCCCGAGCGTGTCGTTGACCTCCTTGAAGTGGTTGAGGTCGATCAGCACCAGCGCGGTGACCCCGTCGGCGTGCCGGATGCTGAGCTGCTCGGTGCCCTGGTCGAGCAGGTGCCGCCGGTTCGCCAGCCCGGTCAGCGCGTCGTGGGTGGCGGCGTACGCGTGCTCCTCGGCGACCCGGGCCAGCTCGGCGTACGCCTGCGCGTTGCGGACGGCGGTGCACAGCGCGGAGGCGAAGGTCCGCAGCGTGTACCGCTCCCGCTCGGAGAGCTCCACCGGCCCGCGGAACCGCAGCCGCAGCACGCCGACGTCGACCGCCCGGTCGTGCCCCTCGAGTGGCGCCGGGACGACGGTGCCGTCGACGGTGGTGGGCTCGCCCCCCGGTCCGTCGTACGTGATGACGCCGCCCGCGCCGCCGCGCACGGTCCGGTCGCCGTCGCGTAGCTCGATCTCCACCTCGTCGGCGGAGAAGAGCTCGGCCGCCTGGGTGACGGCGGTGGTGAGGACCTTGTCCAGGTCGACCACGTTGAGCGCGTCGGTGGTCCGGGCGAGCCGTTGCCACGCCTGCTGCTCGGTCCGGCCGCGGATCCGGGCCGAGTACGCGAGGTGCAGGCTCAGCACGAGCGGGGGGACGGCCAGCAGCAGTCGTGGGTCGGCCCGGATGATGAGCAGCGTGCAGGCGGCCACCACGAAGCGGACGCCGAACCCGGCCAGTCGCAGGTCGAGGTTGTTGCGGAACTGTCGGGAGATCTTGTTGCCCGAGGCGAGGGCGATGACGGGGGTGGCGAGAAGGTCATCCAGCAGCGCGGCGACCAGGTATACCGCGCCGAGGACGACGATGACGTTCCAGAAATCCCTCGGTGGCCAACGGTCACCGAGGAGCAGGATCAGGGCTGTGGCGCCTCCCGCGACGAGGGTGTGCTTGGCGATGCCGAACGCGGTCTTGATGGCGGACAGGCGGGTCAGGAACGACGCGCAGGCAATGCCCACTCCGGCGGCGAGGATCACCTGCGGTGGTGGTGCCAGCGCGAGTCCGAGGACGATGGCGGTCTCGACCCACGCGATGGAGAACGCGGTCGACCTGATCCGCAGCGGCGCCTTGACGATCGCTCCGAGAGCGATCATGACGGCGACGGCGGCGCTCGTTGTGAAGTCGTCGATCGAGGTGGGCGGGTCGTGCCAGACGGCCGTCGCGGCGCCCAGGGCCACGACGCTCGCGAAGGCCACAAGAATTCCGACCAACAGCAGCAACCGTCGGTCGGTATCGCTGTGACGACGCGTCGTCAGGCTCACCCAACCCCATCCGTTGCCGACCGTCAGTATCTGATGACCGGCAGCGTACCTCTCGCGTTCCGGGCTTGATAAGAGCTCAGTTCCACTCGGTGCTGCGCATGACAGGTCTCCCTCCCCGATCGCCGGCGCCCCCGCTAAGGGGCGTCTTTGTAGGGAGGAGCGTAGGAGGGTTAGCGAGTGATACGGAAGCATTTATGTCGGTATGCGCAACATAAGCCAAGATGGCGCTGGTTTGTCACGTTCTGTCCGCACTCCTGAGCGGAGCGCGCTTAACTCATTCGACAAATCCACCGCACTGTCGCCGATACCGCTGAACGTTAACGGTCGGTTGCCAGTCCAGTGTGGCCAAGGTCGCCGGATCCTTCATCCGCACTTCGGATGCGTTGCGCGATCGGATCGGATGGCGCCGCAGCGGCGGGCCACAGTCGCGCAGGGTGACGGTCCGGATGCCGGAATGTGCCGCCACTTCGGTGACCTCCGGTCCTATGCTTCCAGGCGTGATCATGTGAATACCCAATTACGGCCAAAGTAGAGGGACCGGTGGAGATTCGCGTTCTGGGTGGCCTTACGGTGCAACTTTCGGCGGGCAGCCTGCACCCGGGGACGCCGAAACAACAGACCGTTCTCGCGTTGCTCGTGGCACAGCCTGGTCAGCTCGTGACCGTCGAGGATCTGGTGGATGAACTCTGGCCCGCCGAACCGCCACGATCCGCTGTTGCGAACGTGCGTACCTACGCCGCCAATCTGCGGCGGAACTTCGAGGCACTGGCACCCGGCGCGGAAGTCCTGGTGCGACACGCCAGCGGTTATCGGCTGCAGGTCGGGCTGGAACAGATTGACGTCAACCGTTTCGAGGCCGAGTACCGACAGGCCCGGGTCGGGTTCGACGAGGGCGCGCTGGACCCGGCTGCGGAGCTGCTCGAGCGGGCCGTGGGCCGGTGGCGAGGGCCGATGCTCGCCGGCGTTCCGCTCGGACCGGTGCTGACCGCGCGGACCGTGGCCGCCGAGGAGATGCGGCTGCTGGCCGTCGAGCTCCTCGCCGACGTCTGGACCCGCTCGGGCCGGGGCGAACAGGCCATCCCGCTGCTTCGCGAGCTGCTCGGGCTCCACCCGCTCCGGGAGTCCGCCCATCTGCTGCTGATGCGGGCGTTGTACCAGCGAGGTGACCGAGCCGAAGCGGTCGCCGCGTACCGCAGCGCGCGCGACGCGCTGCGTGAGCAACTCGGCATCGAACCGGGCGCCGAGCTCCAGCGCTTCCGGCGGGCGGTCGACGACGCGGACGAGCGGCAGCCGGCCGGCGCCGGGCAGCAGACGGCGATCCCCCGGACGAGGGCCGGGCTGACCCGCTCGGGTGGGCACCGGCCAGGAGCGCCGGCGGCGTCCGCGGAACGGCCCGGCGGTGTCAACTGGCTGCCCCGGCCGGTGACCGACTTCGTCGGCCGCGCCGAGACCACCGAGCGGTTGTTGGCCGAGACCCGGCGGGTGGAGGAGCTGACCTCCGCGGTGCACGTCATCGACGGGATGGCCGGCAGCGGCAAGACGGCTCTCGCCGTACACGTGGCGCACCGGCTGGCCGCCCGTTATCCCGACGCGCAACTCTTCGTCGACCTGCGCGGCCACGGCGGCGAGGAGCCGGTCGAGCCGGCCGGCGCACTGGCCACCCTGCTGCGTCAACTGGGCGTACCGGGACAGCAGATCCCGGCGGAGCTGGCGTGCCGGGTCGAGGCGTGGCGACGCGAACTGGCCGGACGCCGGTGCGTCGTCGTCCTCGACAACGCGGCCAGTGGCGAGCAGGTACGACCGCTGCTGCCGGTGCTCACGGGAACGGTGCTCATCGTCACCTCGCGCCGGCGGCTCACCGGCCTGGACGTGGGGCCGCCGGAGTCGCTACCGGGAATGACCACCGAGGAAGGGCTCGCGCTGCTCGCCCGCGCGGCCGGCGCCGACCGGGTGCGGGCCGAACCGGAGGCGGCCGCCACGGTCGTACGCCGGTGCGGGTACCTGCCGTTGGCGATCCGGCTGGCCGGCTCCCGGCTGGCCCGGCGGCGCAGCTGGCGCGTCGCCCATCTCGCCGAACTCCTGGCTGACGGCTCGCACGCGCTCGGCCAGTTCTCCGAGGAGGAGCGCACGCTGGCCGGTGTCTTCGCCACGTCGTACGAGCCGCTCAGCGAGCCCGCCAGACGGATGTTCCGAATGCTGAGCCTGCATCCGGGCAACAAGATCGACTTCGCCATGGCGGTGGCGCTCGCCGGACTCCCGATCGACACCGCGCGCCGCGCGCTCGACGAGCTCGTCGACGGCTATCTGATCGAAGAGGTGGAGACCGGGCGGTACCGCATGCACGACCTGCTCCGGCAGTACTCGTCGGAGCTGTCCGCGCGCGACGACTCCGCCGACACCCGTCAATGGGCCCTGGCCGAGCTGCTCGACTTCGCGCTCAACGCGTCGTTACGGGTGGCCGAGTTGCTCGAGCCCGACTTCATCCGGGACCAGGTGGCGCCGCCGCCCCCGCGCCGTCCCGAACTGCTGGAAACCGTCGGTGCACCGTCGGTCGACTGGTTGGCGCGGGAGCGGGCCGAGCTGGTCGCCCTCGTCGTCGGCGCACAGGAGGCCGGCCTGCACGGGTACGCCTGGCGGTTGGCCCGGTGCCTCTGGCGGTTCTGCTACATCCGCGCGTACTTCGACGACATCCTGCTGACGCACCGGCGCGGGTTGGCCGCGGCCGAGGCGGAAGGCGACGCGCACGGCATCGCCTCGATGAACAACTACCTGGCCTCCGCGTACGTCCGGACGGGCAACTACCGGCCGGCGCTGGATCACCTGTCCCGGGCCGCCGCCATCGCCGAGCAGGAGGGGGACAGCCGCGGCCTGTTCCGGTACCGGGCCAACCTGGTCGTCGTCTACTGGCTCCGGGGTGACCTGCGACAGGCGGTGGCGGTCGGACTGGAGAGCCTTCGGGATCCACGGGGCCGCGACGGACACGACATCTCCGTCGGCCTGCCCAACGTCGGGCTGGCCCTGGCGGCCTCCGGTCGTTACCAGGACGCCCTGCGTGTCCACCGGCTCCACCTCTACTGGGCGCGGATCAGCCAGAGCGACTTCCACATCCTCAACGCGCTGAGCCACATCGGCGGGGTCAAGGTGCGCCTCGGCCAGCATCGCCAGGCGATCCGGCTGCTACGGGCCTCGCTGGCGCTGCGCGACCGGACCGGTCACCGCTACGCGGAAGCAGAGGTACGCAACGACCTCGGTGCCGCCTTCCGCGCCCTCGGTCGCCTGGTCGAGGCCCAGCGCGAGCACGAGCTGGCCAGGACGCTGGCCGCCGACTCGGGCGAGCGCCATGTGGAGGCGGCGGCGCTGAACGAACTCGGCCGGACCTTCGCGGCAGCCGGAGAGGTGGACGAGTCCGCCGAGATGTACGCCGCCGCGCTGCGCCTCGCGACCCGGATCGGGCATCCGTACGAGCAGGGCCGGGCGTTGGCCGGGCTGGCCGAGCACTTCGCGCGTACCGAGCCGGTCGAGGCGCGCCGGCACTGGGAGCGGGCATTGGCCATCTTCCGCCGGATGGGCGTGCCGGAACGCGTCGAGGTGGAGCGCCGGCTGGCCGAGCCCCCGGCCGTCGAGCGGTCGCGGTGAGGTGGCCGCCGCGCTTATCGATTTCTTATCGCCGGCCTCGCTAGCGTCGTCGCGGTGTCGGCCAACGGGGGAGGTTCTGGCCTGCGGTCAGGACCGGGTCGCCGAATCGCCCGCTGCACGGGTCCCCCCCAGCGACTTGGCGGCGGGTAGGTGGGGAGAGGCGGCGTCAGGCCGTGCGGTCGCGCCGACAGCACCGCGGCGCGCGCTGTGCCGGGCGTCGCTCCTCCCCACCGCCAGTCGGTCGAAGGCCAGGGGAGCAGGTTCCGCTCGTACCCGGAGGATAGGCTCGCGGCCGTGACCGAACCCGCGCAGCTCAGCCACGTCGACGCGGCCGGCGCGGCCCGCATGGTCGACGTCTCCGCCAAGGCGGTGACCGGGCGGTCGGCGGTCGCCGCCGGCCGGCTCCGGACCACGTCCGAGGTGGTCGACCTGCTCCGCCGCGACGGCCTGCCGAAGGGTGACGCGCTGGCCGTCGGCCGGCTCGCCGGCATCATGGGCGCCAAGCGCACGCCCGACCTGATCCCGCTCTGCCACCCGATCGCGCTGCACGCGGTCACCGTCGACCTGCGACTCACCGCCGACACGGTCGAGATCACCGCCACCGCGCGGACGGCCGACCGGACGGGGGTGGAGATGGAGGCCCTGACCGCGGTCGCGGTCGCCGGCCTCGCCCTGGTCGACATGGTCAAGGCGGTCGACCCGGCGGCCTCGGTCGAGGCGGTGCGGGTGCTGCGCAAGGAGGGCGGCAAGACCGGCGAGTGGGTCCGCCCGCAGGACCGGCCGTGATCCGGGCGCGGGTGGTGGTGGCCTCCAACCGGGCCGCCGCCGGCGTCTACGCCGACACCAGCGGCCCGTTGCTCGTCGCCGGCCTGCGTGAGCTCGGCTGCCAGGTCGACGAGCCGGTCGTGGTGCCCGACGGTGAGCCGGTCGGCGCCGCGCTGCGAGCCGCGCTGGCCGACGGGGTCGACGTGGTGCTGACCAGCGGTGGCACCGGCATCACTCCGTCCGACCGGACGCCGGACGTGACCCGGGCGCTGCTCGACTACGAGATTCCCGGCATCGCCGAGGCGATCCGCGCCCACAGCCGCGACCGGGTGCCCACCTCGGCGCTCTCCCGGGGTCTGGCCGGGGTGGCCGGTCGGATGCTGGTGGTCAACCTGCCCGGCTCCACCGGCGGCGCGCGCGACGGGCTCGCCGTGCTCGGCCCGATCCTCGTCCACGCGGTCGACCAGCTGCGCGGCGGCGACCACTGAGCGGGGTCACTGCGCCGGCACCGCGTCCACTGCCCCGATAGGCTCGGCGGGTGAGAACCGAAACCGCACCGGCCGCCGACCGCGCCCCCGCGCCGCCGCCGGTCGGCTGGGATCAGGCGCGTGCCCGGGTCCACGCGGCCGGTCTGGCCGCTGCGCTTCCGGTGGCCGCCCGACCGCTCGTCGAGACCGACGGGCAGACCCTCGCCGAGCCGCTGACCACGCGTACCGACCTGCCCGCCTTCCCCACCTCCAGCGTGGACGGCTGGGCGGTGCGCGGCGCCGGGCCCTGGGCGGTCGTCGGCCGGGTGCTCGCCGGTGGCAGCCCTCCGCCGCTGACCGAGGACGGCACCACCGTCGAGATCGCCACCGGCGCGATGGTGCCCACGGGCACCACGGCGGTGCTGCGGATCGAGGAGTCCGAGCGGACGCCGGACGGCCGGGTCGCCGGCACGCCGCGGGCCACGCCGGAGTGGCGCGAGCCGGGCGAGGAGGCGTACGCCGGGGAGGAGCTGCTGCCGGCCGGGACGCCGGTCGACCCGGCGGTGATCGGGCTGGCCGCCTCGTGCGGCTACGACACCCTGCCGGTGCGTCGCGCGCCGCGCGCCGCGCTGCTGGTCTTCGGCGACGAGCTGCTGACGGCGGGCCCGCCCGGCGCCGGCCGGGTCCGCGACGCGCTCGGCCCGGCGGTGCCGGCCTGGCTGCGCCGCTACGGCTGCGAGCTGACCGCCGACGACGTCATCGGCCCGGTGGCGGACACCCTTCCCGCGCACGTCGCGGCGTTGCGCGCGGCCCTGGACAGCGCCGACCTGGTCTGCACCACGGGCGGCACGATGCACGGCCCGGTCGACCACCTGCACCCGGCGCTGGCCGAGCTCGGCGCCGACTACGTGGTCAACACGGTCGCGGTCCGGCCGGGGTTCCCGATGCTGCTGGCCCAGCTGACCGACGCCGACGGGCGGGTCCGCTTCGTGGCCGGGCTGCCGGGCAACCCGCAGTCCGCGATCGTCGCGCTGGTCTCGCTGGTCGCACCGCTGCTCGCCGGCCTGCAGGGCCGGTCGATGCCGGTGCTGCCGCAGGTCACCCTGGCCGAGCCGGTGCCCGGTCGAGGTGACTTCACCCATCTCGCCCTGGTCCGGCTGGACCGGGCGGCCGGTACCGCCCACCCGGTGCGGCACGTCGGCTCGGCGATGCTGCGTGGGCTCGCCGGCGCGGACGGCTTCGCGGTGATCCGCCCGGGCACCAGCGGCGAACCGGGCTCGCCGGTGCCGGTGGTGCCGCTGCCGTTGCTGCCCGGGGAGCGGACGTCATGACCGCGCCGGCGCTCGCCTTCGGTGAGGTCACCGACCGGCCGCTCGACCTGGCCGCGCATGAGGCGGCGGTCGCCGACGCCCGGGCCGGGGCGGTGGTCTCCTTCCAGGGTGTGGTCCGCGACCACGACGACGGCCGGGCCGTGACCAGCCTGGAGTACGAGGGTCATCCGAGCGCCCAGCAGATCCTGCGCGAGGTGGCGGCCGAGATCGCCGCGGACCCCGAGGTGTACGCGGTCGCCGTCTCGCACCGGGTCGGTCCGCTCGCCATCGGCGACGTGGCCCTGGTCGCGGCGGTCAGCACGGCACACCGGGCCGCCGCGTTCGCGGCCTGCGCGCGACTGGTCGACGAGGTGAAGGCGCGACTGCCGATCTGGAAGCGTCAGGTCTTCGCCGACGGCACCGAGGAGTGGGTCAACTGCCCGTGACCGGTGCGGGCGCCGGGTCGCGGCCCGGCGCTCAGCGGCGGGCGTTGACCGAGACCCGGCCCATCCGGTCGCTGTAGAACACCGGCTCCGCCCCCGGACGCCAGGGCAGCCCGGCGACAAGCACGATCAGCGCCACCGCCAGCGAGTTCTCCATCAGCGCGCCGAAGAGACCGTCCTGGTAGTGCGAGACCTCGGGCAACTGGTGCTCGTACGGCCAGATCGGGGAGATCAGGAAGAGCAGGTAGAGCCCGATCGCGGCGACGCCGTGCCGGAGCCCGGTCAACGTCGGGTACCAGATCGGCGGGCGTAGCCCGCTCACCCCCGGCAGGCCACCGTTCCCGGACAGCTGGGCGGCCCGGTGTGCCGGACCCCGGCTCGCCTCGCGACGGCGTACCGCGGCGTCGGCCAGCACGATGATCGCCGGGATCACCCACACCAGGTGGTGCGTCCAGGAGATCGGGCTGATCACGTTGGCGGTCAGCCCGACCAGGGTGAACGCGGTCAGCTCGTCGCCGTCCGCGTGTGAGTTGGCCGCCCGGGACAGGCCCAGCGCCAGGATCAGCACGGAGAACGCCAACCAGAGCAGGCCGGGCGTCTCGATCGAGTCGTAGAGCCGGGCCAGCAGCCCGGCCAGCGACTGGTTCGGGGTCATGTCGGCCGCGCCGACCCGCTCGGTCTGCCAGAGCACGCTGCCGAAATAGGCGCGCGACTCGTTGCCGACGACCGCGAACGTGCCGACGGTGACCCCGATCGTGGTGCCGATCGCGGTGAACGCGGCCCGCCACTGCCGGGTGATCATCAGGTAGGCGATGAAGAGCGCGGGGGTGAGCTTGACCGCGGTGGCCAGCCCGATGCCGGCGCCCGCCCAGGCGCCGCTGTAGATGAACCGCAGCAGCGGGCCGTCCTCGGCCGCCGCGTGGGTGCCGCGGCGGGAGCGCCAACGGAGACCGATCATGTCGGCCATGATCAGCGCGAAGAGCAGCAGGTTGACCTGGCCGTAGCCGAGCGTCTCCCGGACCGGTTCGATGGCCGCGGCGAGCGGCACCGCGATGGCGACCGAGAACCACAGCGGCCAGGCGAGCCGCTCGACGATCGGGCGGAGCAGCCCGGCCAGCACGACCGCCAGCGCGGTGAGGCTGGCCAGCGCATTGACCAGACCGGCCGCCTGCACCGGCAGATGCGCCATCGGCAGCATGACCAGGCCGGCGAACGGCGGGTAGGTGAACCCGAGGGTGGTGTCCGGAGCGATGAACTCGTAGAGCTCGTGACCGCTGGCCCACCACACGATCGCGCCGTGATAGATCTTCATGTCGAAGAAGTTGTACGGCCGGCCGAAGATGCCGACGGCGAGCCACGCGGCGTAGGCGACGAAGGCCACGATGCCGGCCCGTACGAGTGTCCCGAGGCGACCCCCGACCAGCGCGGTCGTGACCGTGCGATCGATCCCACTCGTGACCCGCTGAACGAGGGCGAGGCGGTCCGCCCGTCTCCCGACGGTCGTCGGCACGGCGTGGCCACCCCCATACCAAGGTCGTCGTCCTACCCGTCCAGGTCCTGCACGGAGCCTAGAACGGCGCCTCACGTTAGTGCCTCCCGCGTTATGCGACCGTGTCCGATCCCACACATGTTTTTGACATTTCCACCGCGTTAACGCCTACCGGGTGGTTCAGGTGATTCGCGGTGTTGGGAGGGGTGTGGCGCATCGAGGGGAGGTATAGATGCAGGTCAACCAGGGATTCGCCGAGCGGTGGCGGCGGACCGGACGGCGATCCGGGCCTCCCGCCGGGCGGTGCGGACGGCCCGACCGACCGAACGTCGAGAGTGGCCGATGCGGTGGCCGGTCCGCCAGCGCAGCCCCGGCTTGCCCTCGGTGTCGGCGGCGGCCAGCAGCAGCCCGCCGAGGAGGCCGATGTTCTTCAGGAAGTGGATCTGGTTGTTGGTCCGCGCGAGGGGGTCGTCGTTCTTCCAGAAGGGATGCCCGGCGAGGGTCACCGGCACCAGCGTGCCGGCCAGCACCAGCGCCGCCGGCCGGGTGAGCCGCCCGGTGGCGAACATCAGCCCGGCGCCGACCTGCACCGCCGCGTTGGCCCGGATCAGGGTCGCGGTGTCGGTCGGGAGGCGGGGGTTGACCCGCTGGATCAGCGGCGCCACCCGGTCGGTCAGCGGCTCGGCCGACGGCACGAGCCGGCCGGGGCTGGTGAAGTTGCGGTACCCGCTGACCACGAAGATGCCGCTCAACATGGCGCGGGCGAGAGAGCGTACGGGTTTCATGGCTCAGTCATACCCCCTCGCGACCCCGGCCACCCCTGCAACCGCCGATCCGGATCGGCGACGGTGCACACTGCGCCACGCCGAATCGAGCGACCGTCGCGGATGGACCGCCTCCGGCGGGTAACGTCGCGCGGGTGACGACGTTGCGGCTGCGACCCGAGGACCCGGCCGACGCCGGCCCGGTCCGGCGGGTGCTGGCCGCCGCGTTCGCGCGGCCCGACGTGGCCACCCCTCCCGAGGTGGGCCTCGTCGACGAGCTGCGGGGCAGCGACGTGTGGATTCCGGAGCTGGCCATGGTCGCCGAGTACGGCGGTGAGGTCGTCGGCTATGCACTGCTCACCCGGGTGCGGGTGAAGTCCGAGCGGGGTTCGGAGCCGGCGCTGGCCCTCGGGCCACTGGCGGTGGCTCCGCACCGGCAACGGGTCGGGCACGGCACCGCCGTGGTGCAGGCCTCGTTGGACGCCGCCACCGAGCTGGGTGAGCGACTGGTCGTGGTGCTCGGCGACCCGGGCTACTACCGGCGGTTCGGCTTCGAGCGGGCCGACCGGATGGGGCTGACCAGCCCGTGGTCGGGGCTGGGCGAGCCCTGGCAGTGCCTGGTGCTGCCCCCGTCGACCAGCGATGCCGGCCCGCCGCCGCAGGGCGAGGTGGTCTTTCCGCCGCCCTGGTCCAAGGTCTGAGCCGCGCCGCCCGATCGCGGTCGGGGCGCGGGCCGGGTGGGCGCGGCCGTGTCGCGGTCAGGCCGGCTGGGTGCGCAGGTACCGGCCGAAGTGCGGCACGGTGAACGCGACGGTGCCCCGCTCGCCGGAGTAGATCAGGCCCTTCTTGATCAGGGCGTCCCGGGCCGGGGAGAGGCTGGCCGGCTTGCGGCCGAGGGACCGGGCTATCTCCGCGGTCGGCACCGCCGCGTCCATGTCGTCCCGGACCGGGCCGCCCGTCTCGGCCTCCACCAGCGACAGGCTGGCCATCGCCCGCATGTACTCGCGCTCGGCCGGGGTGGCCCGCTCGAACCGCGAACCGAAGAAGCCGACGGCCAGCTCCGCCTCGGCCTCGGGGGCGGCGACCCGGACGTCCGCGGCGGTGATCGGGGAACGTGGAGCGTGGTCCCAGGTGGCCTTCCCGTACGCCTGGACGAAGTAGGGGTAGCCGCCGGACTTCTCGTAGAGCAGGTCGAGCGCCTTCTGCTCGTACTCCACCTCCTCGCGCTCCGCCGGCGCGCAGAACGCCTGGTCGGCGGCGATCCGGTCGAGCCGGTCGATGCGCTGGTAGCGGAAGAGCCGTTCCGAGTAGGACTTCGCCGCGCTGAGCACGGCCGGCAGATGGGGCAGGCCGGCGCCGACCACGATCAGCGGCGCGCCGAGCTGGGAGAGTTCGTGGCAGGCGGCGCAGAGCGCGGAGACGTCCTCGGGGCCGAGATCCTGCATCTCGTCGATGAAGATGGCGATGCCGGTGCCCACGTCGCTGGCGACCCCGGCCGCATCGCTCAGCAGCTCGACAAGGTCGATCTCGATGTCCCCGGAGTCGGCCCGGCCGCTGCTGGCGGGCACGTCGATGCCGGGCTGCCAGCGGTCGCGCAGCTTGGTCGCGGCCCCGGCCCGGCCGGCGGGCGTGGCGCGCAGCGCGAAAGCCTTGAGTACGCCGAGGAACGCGTCGATCCGGTCCGGCGCCCGGTGTCGGGGGGCGAGTTCCCGCACGGCCATGTGCAGCGCGGCGGCCACCGGACGGCGCAGCGACTGGTCCGGCCGGGCTTCGATCTTGCCGGTGCCCCAGAGCCGGCTGATCGCCTGGGAGCGGAGGGTGTTGAGCAGGACGGTCTTGCCGACGCCGCGCAGTCCGGTGAGCATCAGGCTCCGCTCCGGCCGCCCTCGGGCGATGCGTTCCAGTACGACGTCGAAGACGTCCAGCTCTCGCCCCCGCCCGGCGAGTTCGGGCGGGCGCTGGCCGGCGCCCGGGGCGTACGGGTTGCGGACCGGATCCACGCATCGCAGAGTATCGGGCCGTCTAGCTGCCGGGCTAGACATGGATAGATGGGGCTACCGGCGTGTCGAGACCGTCGACATAAAACTAGGGCTGTCTAGCCTCCACGCTAGACAGCCCTAGTTTTGCCTACGACTACCGCTCCTTGAGGCAGAGCACGTAGTCCAGCACGTCGATCGTGTTGTCGTGGACGTAGTTCGCAGTGGCCTGCGGCGCCAGCGTCTCGCACCGGTCGCCGTCGGTCGTCGCCGGAATCCGCAGCAGCACCTGGTACGTGTTCGGGCCGCACGGCACCTTGCGCAGCTCGGCCTCGTTGTCCGTGCCGTCGTTGACCACGCAGTCGCCGGTGGCGAACTCCTCGTCGTCCCCGCTCGGGCTCGGCCCGGCCGACGACGGCCCGGCGGACGGCTCTCCGGGGGCACCCAGTGACGGTGCTGGCGCCGAACTCGTCGAATCGTCGTTCGTCACCCGCCACACGGCCCAACCGCTCAACGCGAGGCAGGGGCAGAGCAGAAGCAGCACCGCCAGGATGACGATCAGCGCGATCCGGCCACCGCGTCGCTTCGCCGGCGGGGCGGCCGGCGGCATTCCGTAGCCGCCCGGTGTGGGTGGCATTCCGTAGCCGCCCGGTGTGGGTGGCATCCCGTAGCCGCCCGGCGCGGGCGGCGGCGCGCCCCACTGGCCGGCGACCGGAGCGGGTGCCGGGCCGGCCGGTGGAAAGGGCCCGGGCGGCGGTGACCCGGCCGCACCGCCCGGCGGCGGATAGCCGGAGCCGGAGGTCGGCGGCGGGCCCCACATCGGTGCCGTCGGTGGTTCGGCGCCCTGGGCCGGGGGCGGACCCCACTGGGGTTGAGTGGGTGGCTCGGTGTCGTCCGGCTGGCCGGAACCGGGTGGTCCGTAGGTGCTCATCTCATCCCCAGGGGTGCGTGGGTCAGCGCTGCTTCAGGCAGAGGACGAAGTCGAGGGTGTCCAGCTCGCTGTCGAAGAAGTACCAGTTGGTGTAGCCCGACACCTTGGCGCACTTCGCCTCGGCGTCCTTCTCCCCACTGGTCACACCCTCGATGCGGCGCAGCACCTCGTACGACTTCGGGGCGCAGTCGCTGATCAGCAGCTTCGGCTTTCCACCGGCCGTACCCTCGTTACGGACGCACTGCCCGACCTTGACGAACCGCGGGTCGGCCGACGACTCCGGTGCGGGCGCGCTCGGCACGTCCGTCGGGTCGGCGACGTCCGCGTCCGGCCCCCCGGCCGTCGCCGGCTGGGTCGGCCCCGCCACCGGTGCCGGCTCGTCCTGGCCGAGGAGGACGAAGAGCGCCGCACCGCCGGCCAGCACGAGCAGCGTGACGACCGCCAGCACCGCGATCAACGGCCCGCGACCGCGACGCGGGGGCGGCGGCGCCGGATCACCGCCGTACGTCACCGGGCCGCCACCCGGGTAGGCGGAGGTGTCGTAGCCCGGCGCGGGTGCTGGATGTGGCTCGGCCGCATAGCGGGGATCGGCGTCGTACTGGTACTCCGGCTGGTAATCCGTGCCGTAGCGGGAGCCGTCGTCGTAACGCGAGCCGTCGTCGTAGCGGGAGCCGTCGTCGTAGCGTGGCCTCGGTTCGCCCCACCCGGGCTGCCCGGCCGGCGGCCCGTACGGCTGCTCAGCCGGTCGCCCCTGCCACGGTTCCGGGGAGCCGCCGCCCGCAGATCCGTAGTTCGCCATGCACGCCTCCTGCGGGAGTGGTGAGAGGCCGGCCACCAAGGCGGGACGCCGACGCCGAGGTCACCGTAGCGTGGACCAGCGATGAGCTCGACTCCACCAAGTGCGACCCGGCCCGCCGATCCTTCCGGACGGCCCGCTGTGATCGCCGGCGCCGCAACCGCCCCGGGCCTGATCTGGACCGCCCTGATCGTGGTCTACCTGCTCTGGGGCTCCACCTATCTCGGCATCCGGATCGCGGTCGAGACGCTGCCGCCGCTCGCCTCGGCGGCGGCCCGGTTCGCCGCCGCCGCCGTGGTGCTGGCGCTCGTGCTCCGGATCCGCCGGGGGCCGGGCGCGCTCCGCGTCGGCCGGCGGCAGCTCGGCTCCGCGGCGCTGGTGGGGGTGCTGCTGCTCGCCGGCGGCAACGGGCTGGTGGTGCTCGCCGAATCCGGTCCGTCCGGGACGGCGCTGCCCTCCGGGATCGCCGCGCTGCTGGTCGCCACGGTGCCGCTGCTGGTGGTGCTGCTCCGCTCGGCCACCGGGGACCGACCCCGGTTCTGGACCTTCGCCGGCGTCACCCTCGGCTTCCTCGGCCTGGTCCTGCTGGTGCTGCCGACCGGTGGAGCGGACAGTGTGCCGCTGGCCGGGGCGCTCACCGTGGTGGCGGGGGCCGTCTCCTGGTCGGTCGGGTCGTTCCTCTCCGGGCGGATCCGGATGCCCGCCGACCCGTTCGTCGCCACCGTCTACGAGATGATCGCCGGGGCGGTGGTGCTCGCCGTGCTCGCCCTGGGCCGGGGCGAGCTGCGCGGCTTCGACCCGAGTCAGGTGAGCACCCGCTCCTGGCTCGCGCTCGGTTACCTGATGGTCGCCGGCTCGCTGGTCGCCTTCACCGCGTACGTCTGGCTGCTGCACCACGCGCCGATCTCGCTCGTCGCGACGTACGCCTACGTCAACCCGGTGGTGGCGGTGGCGCTCGGCGCGGTGCTGGTGGCCGAGCCGATCACCACGCAGGTGCTGCTCGGCGGTGCGGTGATCGTGGCCGGCGTGGCCCTGGTGGTGAGCACCGAGCGACCCCGCCGGGCGCGCGACGGGGCGGAACCGGCCGCGTCCCGCCGGTAGCATCCGGGCCCGTGTCGGCGGGACTGGTGACCGGAGCGGCGCTCCTCGGCGTCCTCGCCGGCCTCGTCACGCCGACCCTCGCTGACCGCTTCCTGCCCGCCGCCTCCCCGGACGCCACCGCGCCCCCCGGCGACCGCCCGATCGCCCGATCGCGCTCCATGGGCGGCCGGATCGTCCTGGGCCTGGCCGGGGCGGTGGTCTTCGGCGGGCTCGCCGCAGCCCGGGGGGGGCCGACCCGGCCCTGCCAGCGTTCCTGCTGGTCGCGGCGGTCGGGCTGGTGCTGGCCGTGGTGGATCTGGCCTGCCTGCGGCTCCCCGACCCGCTGGTGGCCACGGCCGCGGGCACCGCCGCGCTCGCACTGCTCGTGGCCGCACTCGTCGGCGGCACCCCGGCCCGGCTGGCGCTGGCCGTGGCCGGTGCCGCCATCTCACTCGCCGTCCACCTGGCGCTGGCGCTGCTGCCCGGCTCCCGGCTCGGCGCCGGTGACGTGAAGCTGGCCGCCACGCTCGGCCTGCCGCTCGGTTGGCTGGGCTGGCCGACCCTCGGTTGGGGGCTGGTCCTGCCGCACGTGCTCAACGGCCTCGTGGTGCTCGCGCTGCTCACCACCCGCCGGGTCCGAAGGGACACCGCCCTGCCGTTCGGCCCGGCGATCCTCGCCGGTGCCTGGTTGGCCGCTCTCCTCGCCTGACACCCCCCGCTGGCGCGCCCAGCTTCCGACGGATGCCCGCCGCCCGGCCCTGCTGGTGAGCGATACCTGAGAGGCATCAATATGACTCTGAGGTATATCGTAACCAGGTGCCCGACCGGGCCCGGCTCGGCCGCCACCCAGCCCGGCGAATCCGCGTCGGCGGCCCTGCGGTGGGCCCGAGGCGGTCAGATCAGGCGGAGCTGGCGGTCCTTCGGCCGGCGGGGCTCGGTCTCGCCGAACCGCTCGAACAGGCCCGGGTCGATCACGTCGAGGAACGGCGAGGGGGCGCAGTCACGTTCCGTCCCCTGCCGGGTGCGGCGGGCCGCGTGACTGACGTAGAGCCGGTCCTGGGCGCGGGTCAGCCCGACGAAGAAGAGTCGCCGCTCCTCCGCGACCGCGTCCTCGTCCGGGGTCGAGCCCGGCCAGCGCAGCGGCAGCAAACCGTCCTCGGCGCCGACCAGGAAGACCACCGGGAACTCCAGCCCCTTGGCGGCGTGCAGGGTGAGCAGCGTGACCGCCTCGGCGCGCGGGTCCAACGCGTCCACCTCGGCGCCGGTGGCCAGTTGAGAGAGGAAGAGCGGCAGGTCGTCGCCGCAGCGCCGGGCCAGCGGGGTGAGCAGGTCGACCGCCGCCCGGACCTCCTCGGGCCGTACCACGCCCGAGCCGTCCAGGGTGGGTGCGGCGAACCGCTCGGCCAGCACCTGCCCGGCGAGCCGGACCCGGGCCGGCAGGCCGCCGCCGAGCCCGTCGGCGTGCCGCAGCTCCCGAGCGATCGCGGTCACCCCGGGGCGGTCGCGCAGCCGATCGTGTGAGCGCTTCTGCACCGGGATGTTCGCCCGGGCGAGCGCGTCGACGATCGGCGCGGCCTGCGAGTCGGTGCGGTAGAGCACCGCGATGTCGGAGAAGGAGAGCGAGGTGGACCGGCCGTCGATCCGGCCGGAGTCCAGCGACCGGTGCGACAGACCACCGACCAGCTCGTCGATGGTGCGTACCAGGAAATCGGCCTCGTCGGCGACGGAGGCCGCGGGATAGCGGCCGACCAGCGGGGCCTCCGGGTCCAGCCGGGCCGGGTCCAGCCGGCGACCCCGGACCAACGACGACGGCGCGATGGCCTGCACCGCGGCGGCCAGGATCGGCGCCGAGGATCGGTAGTTGCGGTTCAGCCGGACCAACCGGGCGTCGGTGAAGTCCTGCGAGAAGCGCAGGAAGTAGCCCACGTCCGCGCCGCGGAACGAGTAGATGGCCTGGTCCGGGTCGCCGATCGCGCAGAGGTTGCCGTCCGCGGGGCTGAGCAGCCGCAGCAGCTCGTACTGCACGGCGTCGACGTCCTGGTACTCGTCGACGAAGATCCAACGCCAGCGGCTCCGGTAGCGCTCGACCAGCGTCCGGTCCTCGCGCAGCAGCGCCACCGGCAGGGTGAGCAGCTCGTCCAGGTCGACCAGGTCCTGCTTGCGCAGCAGCGCGGTGTACACCGCCGGGTCGTCGCCGGCCTCGCTCCGGGCGGCCGCCCGGTCGGCGTCGTCGGCGATCCGGAAGTCCGCCGGCAGGCCGGCGGCGTCGGCGTTCTCCCGGAGGATGGCCAACCCGAGCGAGTGGAAGGTGCCGACCGTGACATCCTCGGCGACCGGGCCGAGCAGGCCGTCGAGGCGGTGCCGCAGCTCCTCCGCCGCCCGCCGGGTGAAGGTGATCGCCAGGCACTGCTCGGGAAAGACGTTCAGCTCGGCGCAGAGGTACGCGATCCGGTGGGTCAGCGTCCGGGTCTTGCCGGTGCCCGGGCCGGCCACGATGAGCAGCGGGCCACCCGGCGCGGAGGCCGCCACCCGCTGCATCGCGTCGAGGCGGTCCAGCAAACCGGTGCCGACCTCCTCCATGCCGGCGAGCATCGGCTCGAACGGCTCGTGCGGCGAGGGCGGCGGGGCGATCGGCGGCGGCGGCGCCGTCGCCGGCTTCCGCTTCGGTTCGGCCTTGGCCGCCGTCGGGCGCTTGGCCCGCGGCTTCGACGCCGGCTCCGTCGGCTTCCGCTGCGCCGGCACGGGTACGTCGAAGAGCGTCTCCGCCTGCGCGCTGCCCGACTGCCCGCGCAGCTCGGCGGGGTCGAAGAGGGTGATTACGCCGTACTCGCCGTCGTAGCCGGGCACCCGGCGGACCTCGCCCCGGCGCAACCGGCCGATCCCCTCGCCGAGCAGTTCGCCACCGACCCGGGCGAGATCGTCGAGTGGGGTGCGGGTCAGGATCTCCAGCTCCGGGCCGAGCGCGGCGGCAAGCTCGTTGAGCTTGCCCTCCACCTTCTTGGACCGGGCGCCGACGCCGTTGATCTCGCCGACGATCTCGGCCAGGGGCACCAGGTGGGTCACCTCGCGGGCGTGCGCCGGACGGTGCCCCACCGGACGGTCGGCCAGCTCCTCGACCCGGCTCAGTACGCCCACGGTCAGCGGCTTACCGCACTCCGGGCAGCGCCCGCCAGCCGCCCGGGTCCGCTCCGGGGACCAGCTGACCGCGCAGAGCCGGTGGCCGTCCGCGTGGTACTTGCCCTCCTCGGGGAAGAACTCGACGGTGCCGGCGAGCCCGTCGCCGGTGCGCAGCGCGTCCCGCACCGCGAAGTAGTCGCGTGCGGTGGCGAAGACGGTCGCCTCACGGGCCAGCGCCGGTGGGGAGTGCGCGTCCGAGTTGGACACCAGCCGGTACGCGTCCAGGCTGCCGACCCGCCAGTTCATCTCCGGGTCCGACGACAGGCCCGTCTCCACCGCGAAGATGTGCTCGGCGAGGTCGGCGTAGCAGTCGGCGATCGCGTCGAAGCCGGACTTCGAGCCGAGCGCGGAGAACCAGGGCGTCCAGATGTGCGCCGGCACCAGGTAGCCGTCCGGGCTCGCCTCCAGCGTGATCTCCAGCAGGTCGCGGGAGTCCAGGCCGAGGATCGGGCGGCCGTCGGAGCCGAGGTTGCCGATCCGGCCCAGCGCGGTGTTGAACCGCTCGACCGCGTCCAGATCGGGCAGGTAGATCAGGTGGTGAACCTTGCGGGTCCGGTCGTCCCGCTTGTAGATCGTGGAGATCTCCACGCTGAGCATGAAACGGACGGGGTCGCTCTCAGCCTCGCTCGCCAGCCGGGGCGGCAGCCGCCGGGCGATGTCGCGCTCCGCCTCCGGGCTGAGCCGGTAGAGGCCGGGCTCGGCCGGGTGCAGCGTCTCGCGCAGGTGGTCGTACCAGGCGGGATGGGTGAAGTCACCGGTGCCGAGCAGGCCGATGCCCTTGCGCCGGGCCCACCAGCCGAGGTTCGGCAGGGTGAGGTCACGGCTGCACGCGCGGGAGTACTTCGAGTGGATGTGCAGGTCCGCGACGAACGGCGGGAGGCCACCGGGGGGTGCGGCGCTGAACGGAGGCACGCCGCATCCTGTCACGCCCGCCCTGGCTGCCGCCCGCCGCCACGCACACACGTGACCCGCGCAATCCTCACTTCTGACCGGGGGGTGCCGGGACCGGTCAGGGGGCGCGGAGCTCGACGAGGGTGATCTGGGGGTTGGCACCGACCCGCACCGGTGGGCCCCAGAAACCGGCGCCGTTGGTGACGTAGACCTTGGTGCCGTCCACCTCACCCAGCCCCGAGACCACCGGCTGCTCCAGCTTGACCGCGAGGTTGAACGGCACCATCTGGCCGCCGTGGGTGTGCCCGGAGAGTTGCAGGTCGACGCCGAACTTCGCCGCCTCGACCGCGGCGATCGGCTGGTGGGCGAGGAGCACCACCGGGCGGGCCGGGTCGCGGTCACCGAGCGCCGCGGCGTAGTCCGGCCCGGCGGCGGCGCTCAGCTGCGCCCCGGACACGTCGTTCACGCCGGCCAGGTCTAGCACGCCGCCGCGCGCGGGGATCTCCACCCGCTGGTTCTGGAGCACCCGCAGGCCGAGCCGGTCCACCTCTCGCACCCACTCCTCCACCCCGGAGTAGTACTCGTGGTTGCCGGTGACGAAGAAGTTGCCGTAGCGGGAACGCAGGTCGCGCAGCGGGGCAGCCGCCTCGCCCAGCTCCGCGACCGTACCGTCGACCAGGTCGCCGACCACCGCGACCACGTCGGCGTCGAGCCGGTTGATGGCAGCGACGATCCGCTCGGTGTGCCCCCGACCGAGCAGCGGCCCGAGGTGGATGTCGGAGACGGTGGCGATGCGCAGGCCGTCCATGCTCCTGGGCAGCTTGGCCAGCGGGATGCGTACCCGGTCCAGTTCCGGCGGGCCGAAGGCGGTGCGCACGCCGTACCCGGTGACGCCGACGGCGGTGAGGCCGGCGAAGATGGCAGCCCCCCGGGCGAGCAGCAACCGGCGGGACGGGTCGTGGTCGGGCTGCGCGACCGCGTCGGCGGCGGGCGGGTCGGCCGGCCGGGCGGCGCCGACGAGCACCGGCTCGGGCGCGGCGGCGGTCGACTCGGCGGCGGTCACCCGGCGGCGCAGCACCAACCGGGCCACCAGCATCGGCACCTCCAGCACCACGAGCAGCACCAGCAGGTAGAACATCAGCGCGAGCCAGAGGTAGCCCGGCCAGGCCAGCCAGTGCAGCTTGGCCCGGGTGCCCACCAGCGCGGCGGGCACCAGCACGGCGAGCACCACAGCGGTGACGCCACCGATCCGCCGCCAGCGGCCCGGCCTGGTGGTGTCGCGAACCAGCCGCTTCCACAGGTAGAGGTGGATCAGGCCGGTGATCAGGGCGATGGTGCCCACGAACGCCAGGACCGACAGCACGTACGCCTCCTTCAGCCGCCCGCGAAGGGGGGCAGGACGTCGATCGTGGCCCCTGCCGGCAACGGCGTCTGACGATCATGACAGGTGACGCCGTCGACGAGGAAACTCGCCACCCGCAGCACGGCGGCGAGCCGGTCACCGTGCCGTTCCGCCAACTCGGTCGTGAGATCGTCGAGCGACCTCCCGGCGGGTACGGCCTCCTCGGTGCGGCCCGCCGCCGCCCGGGCACCGGCGAAGTAGCGGACGTTGAGCTGCGCGGCGCCGACCGGCCGCGTCGGGTCGGTCACCGTCACCCTCCGATGGCCGACATCGGTCGGGCCGGTTGCAGGAAGCTCGGATCGTCGATGCCGTGCCCGGCCCGCTTGCCCCACATCGCGCGCCGCCAGCGGCCGGCCAGGCCGTCGTCGTCCGCCCCGCCGCGCAGCGCGCCGCGCAGGTCGGACTCCTCGGTGGCGAAGAGGCACGCGCGGACCTGGCCGTCCGCGGTCACCCGGGTCCGGTCGCAGTCACCGCAGAACGGACGGGTGACGCTGGCGATCACGCCGACCCGGGCCGGGCCGCCGTCGACCAACCACGTCTCGGCCGGCGCCGCCCCCCGCTCCGCGGGATCGGTACGCAGGTCGAACTCCCGGCGCAGCGACGCGAGGATCTCGTCGGCGGTGACCATGGCGGCGCGGTCCCAGCCGTGCTGCGCGTCCAGCGGCATCTGCTCGATGAACCGCAGCTCGTAGCCGTGGTCGAGGGCGAACCGGAGCAGCGCCGGGGCCTCGTCGTCGTTGACGCCGCGCATCAGCACGCTGTTGATTTTGACCGGGTCCAGGCCGGCGGCCACCGCGCCGGTCAGGCCGGCCAGGACGGCGTCGAGCCGGGGCCGGCGGGTGAGGTCGGCGAACCGGGCCGGGTCCAGAGTGTCCAGGGAGACGTTCACCCGGTCCAGCCCGGCGGCGCGCAGCGCCGGTGCGAGCCGGTCCAGACCGATGCCGTTGGTCGTCAGCGAGATCGTGGGGCGCGGTTCGAGAGCGGCCACCGCGGTGACGATGTCGACCAGCCCGGGGCGGATCAGCGGCTCACCGCCGGTGAACCGCACCTCGGTCACGCCGAGCTGCTCGACGGCGACCCGGACCAGCCGGACGATCTCGTCGTCGGTCAGCAGCTCGGGGCCGGCCAGCCAGGGCAGCCCCTCGGCGGGCATGCAGTAGGTGCAGCGCAGGTTGCACTTGTCGGTCAGCGACACGCGCAGGTCCCGGGCGACGCGGCCGAACCGGTCGACGAGGACGCCGTCGGTCGGTATGGCGACGCTCACGTGTCGACCGTAGCGCGCCCGACCCCGTTCAGGGCGGCTCGGGCGGCGCGGGTGACCGCATCGCGGTATCCGGCGCCGAAGAGCGCGGTGTGCACCAGCAGCAGGTGCAGCTGGTGCAGCGGCACCCGTTCCCGCCACCCCTCGGCCAGCGGCCACGTCTCCTGGTAGGCGGCGAGGATCCGGTCCAGGTGCGGCGCGCCGCCGAAGAGCGCCAGCTGGGCCAGGTCGGTCTCCCGGTGCCCGCCGTGTGCGGCCGGGTCGACCAGCCAGGCCCGGTCGTCGGCGCCCCAGAGCACGTTTCCCGGCCACAGGTCACCGTGGATCCGCGCCGGTGGCTCGTCCCCACCGAACTCGCCGAGCCGGTCGATCACCTCCTCGACCAGGGCCGCGTCGGCCGCGGTCAGCGCCCCACCGGCCACCGACCGGCGCAGGTACGGCGTCAGCCGCCGTCGGGCGAACCAGGCCGCCCAGGGGCCGCCCTCCGGCGTGTTGTCCTGGGGCAGCGCCCCGATGAACCCGGTCCACTCCGCCCCGAAGGTCGGCGCGCCGGCCCGGTGCAGCGCGGCCAGCTCCCGGCCGAACCGCTCGGCCGCCTCCGGGCTCGGCTCGCCGGGCTGCACCCACTGCAGGGCGAGCAGCTCCGGCAGCACCACGATCACCTCGGGCACCGGCACCACGTCCGCAGCGACTGCGGCGCCGGTCGCGGCCGTGGTGCCCGCAGCGGCCAGCCAGCGCAGCCCGGCCGCTTCCGCCGCGAAGAAGCCCTCGGGCACCGGTCGCCCGGCGCGTTCCGGCCAGGTCTTGGCGAAGACCGAGTGGCCGTCGTCCAGGGTGAGCCGGGACGCGGTGCAGATGTCCCCGCCGGCGACCGGCGTCTCCCGGATCCGTTGGTGGGTGAGGAACGTCGGCAGGTGGGCCGGATGCGCGCGCAGGTACGCGAGGTCCATCAGCGCACCGTAGCCCCTCCCGCCGAGCGCCGTGGCATACGCGGCTGAGCAGGCGAAATACTCTCCGTGTCTGTGGATGGACGGCGTGTCGTCCACAAGGGCTGCGCGACGTCCGCGCCGGATCGCAGGCTGCCTCCATGTCCTCGACCGACCGCCCCCGGCTCGCCGTCCGCTCACCCGCCGACCTCATCGCCGCCGTGCCCTACCTGCTCGGCTTCCACCCCGCCGAGAGCGTGGTCGTGGTGGCGCTGCGCGGTCGGCAGATCGTCTTCGCCGCCCGGGCCGACCTGCCCGAGCCCACCGCCGACCCGACCGGCCCGGCTCAGCATCTGGCCGACGTCATCCACCGTCAGCGCGCGGACGCCGCCACCGTCGTCGGCTATGGGCCGGCAGCGCGGGTGACCCCCACCGTCGACGCGGTCCGCGCCGCGTTGACCGAGGCCGGGCTGGTGCTGCTCGACGCGCTGCGGGTCACCGACGGCCGGTGGTGGTCCTACCTGTGCGTCGGGGCGGGTTGCTGCCCGCCGGAAGGCCGGCCGTACGACCCGGGCGCCAGTCAGGTCACCGCGTCCGCGGTCTTCGCCGGGCAGGTGGCCCTGCCCGACCGGGCCGCCCTGGCGGCGCAGGTGTCCCCGGTGCAGGGCCCGGCCCGGCTGGCCATGCGGCGGGCCACCGACGACGCCGAGCGGCGGCTGGTGGGCCTGGTCGAGCAGGCCCCCGGCAGTGACCTGCTGGGCGGACGCGCACTGCGCGCCGCCGGAGTGGCGGCGGTACGCGACGCGCTGCGCCGGCAGCGCCGGGGCGAGCGCCTCGAAGACGCCGAGGTGGCCTGGCTGACCCTGCTCCTGACCCACCTGCCGGTACGCGACCACGCCTGGGAACGCACCGACGGGCGGGACCGTGACATCGCCCTCTGGACGGACGTGCTGCGCCGGGCCGAGCCGGAGCTGATCGCCGCGCCGGCGAGCCTGCTGACCTTCGCCGCCTGGCGGGCCGGCCAGGGCGCGTTGGCGGCGGTCGCGCTGGAGCGGGCGCTCGCCGTGCACCCGGACTACTCCCTCGCGCTGCTCCTGGACGACCTGCTCCGCCGGGGCGTGCCGCCCTCCGAGCTGGACGGCTGGCCGGCGGTCGGGCTGCCCGGCGTGGTGCGCCGCCGCAAGCGGAGCCGCCGCGCCGGGCGCTGACGGCTGGGAAACGCCGTCCATCGAACGATGTACGCCAGGTTCGTTCCCCTGGTCGACTCGGCGCGGCCCGCGCGACCGGAGGATGGTCAGGTGCCCGTACCCCCCTTGGTGACCAGATGAGCGTCGGACTTCTGCTCTCACTCGCCGGGCTGGCGTTGATCGACAGCACCAGCATCGGCACCCTCTTCATCCCGATCTGGCTGCTGCTCGCGCCGGGCCGGGTCAGCGTGCCGCGGATCCTGGCCTACCTCGGCACGATCGCCGCCTTCTACCTCGCGGTCGGGCTGCTGCTGGTCTGGGGTGGCACCCGGCTGGCCGACGCGCTCGGCGGGGCGCTGGACCAGCGGCCGGTGCTCTGGGCGCAGCTGGCGCTCGGGATCGCGCTCTTCGCGCTCAGCTTCCGCTACGACGGCAAGCGGCAGCGCCGCTCCGGCGGGGTGCTGCGCTGGCGCGACCGGGCCACCAGTGGGGACTCCTCGGCCCGCTGGCTGGTCGGGTTGGCGCTGCTCGCCGCGTTGGCCGAGGTGGCCACCATGCTGCCGTACCTCGGCGCGGTGAGCCTGCTGGCGTCCGCCGACCTGGGCGCGCCGACGGTGGCGGCGCTCCTCACCGGCTACTGCCTGGTGATGGTGGTGCCGGCGGTGCTGCTGCTGGCCGCCCGGGTGGCCGTCCCGAGGCTGGTCGAGCCGGTGCTGGCCCGGCTGAACAGGTGGATCACCGAGAAGGCGGGCAGCGCGCTCGGCTGGGTCCTCGGCATCGCCGGCTTCCTGGTCGCCCGCGACGCCGCCCTCCGGCTGGACCTGTTCGACCTGCTCAACCGGTGAGGATCCGGCCCGGGCCGGCGTAGACGTTCATCGTCCGGCCGCGCAGGAAGCCGACCAGGGTCATCCCGGCCTCCTCGGCCAGCTCGGCGGCGAGGGTGCTCGGCGCGGAGACCGCCGCGAGCAGCGGCAGCCCTGCCATCCACGCCTTCTGGGTCAGCTCGAAGCTCGCCCGCCCGGAGACCAGCAGCAGATGCCCGGCCAGCGGCAGCCGCCGTTCCCGCACCGCCCAGCCGACCACCTTGTCGACGGCGTTGTGCCGCCCGACGTCCTCGCGCAGCACGAGCAGCTGCCCGTCCGTGCTGAACAGGCCCGCCGCGTGCAGGCCACCGGTGCGATCGAAGCCGCGTTGCGCCGCCCGCAGCCGGTCGGGCAGCTCGGCGAGGAGGGCGGCCGGCACGGTGAGCGGGTCGTCGGCGACGGGGAAGAGTGAGCGGGTCCGTACGGCGTCGATGCTGGCCTTGCCGCACACCCCGCACGAGCTGGTGGTGTAGAAGTTCCGGGCCGGGTCGGTGGCCGGCTCCGGCACGCCGGGGCTGAGCACCACGTCCACCACGTTGTACGTGTTCGGGGTCTCCGCCCCGGCGCAGAGCTGCGCGGTGTGCACGTCGTCGGTGGACCGGATCAGCCCCTCGGTCAGCAGGAAACCGATCGCCAGGTCGAGGTCGTCGCCGGGGGTGCGCATGGTCACCGCGAGTGGTTTACGCCGGCCCGGCCCGGCCGCACCCACCCGGATCTCCAGCGGCTCCTCCACGGCCAGGTTGTCCGGCCGGCGGACCGACGGGCCGGCCACGCCGTCGAGGTCGATCCGGAGTACGCCGCGTCGGTCAGTCGCCCGTCCCATCCCGCCATCCTGCACCCCGCGCCCGGGCGTCCGCACGGCTACCGTGACCGGATGGGGACGTACGCGGCGGTGGTGCTCGCGGGGGGCGCGGCTCGGCGGATGGGCGGGGTGGACAAACCCGCGCTCGCGGTCGGCGGCCGGCCGATGCGCGACCGGGTGCTCGCCGCGGTCGCCGACGCCGAGCCTCGGATCCTGGTCGGGTGGGCCGATCCGGTCCCGCCCGAGGTACGGGTCACCCGGGAGGAACCGCCCGGCGGTGGGCCGGTGGCCGCCGCGGCGGCGGGTCTCGCGCTGCTCGATGCGGGCACCACGACGGTCGCCCTGCTCGCGGCTGACCTGCCGTTGCTCACCCGGGACGCGGTCGGCGTGCTGCGGCGCGCGCTGGACGAGCCGGTCGGCGACGACGCCCGCTTCGCCGACGACGCCCGCTCCGTCGACGGTGCCTGCTTCGTCGACGACGACGGCCGACGACAGTCCCTCTGCGGGGTGTGGCGGGTGTCCCCGCTGCGGGCCGCCGTGGACCGGCTCGCCGCCAAGCGGGGCGGCACGCTCGCGGGCGCCTCGGTGCGCGCCCTGCTCGACGGGTTGACCGTGCGGGAGGTGGCCTGGGCCGGCGAGGGCCCGCCGCCCTGGTTCGACTGCGACACTGACCAGGACGTACACCGGGCGGAGGAGTGGGCGCGATGACGGTGATGGACGACTGGGTCACGGCGGCCTGCGCCGAGCTGGGGCTCGACCCGGCCGAGGTGCCGGTGCCGGCCGTGCTCGACCTGGCGAAGGACGTCGCCCACCAGGTGATCCGCCCCGGCGCGCCGGTCTCCGCGTACCTGCTGGGGCTGGCGGTGGGGCGCGGCGCCGACCCCGCCGGCGCCGCCGCGCGGCTCAGCGCGCTGGCCGGGAGCTGGCCGGTCGAGCTCGGCGCCGACCCGGCCGACCCCACCGCCTCCTGACCGCCTGCGGCGGGCGACGGGGGGCGTCCGCTTCGCGCCGCCCGGTGCCGCACCGGCCTTACCAGGGCTTTCCTGGCCCGGATCGGCCGATCTGACCGGTCCGCCGGCGGCTGCTGTCCGATCACGGTCGGGGCTGATTCGGCTTCCCGGTCCCGTGGGTAGGGTGACCTTGACGGACGGAGGCGATCATGACGGCAGACCACCCCTCGGTGCCGACCGGTGAGCCGTCCGGCGGCGCGCCGACGCAGCCGGAACAGCACGAGTCGATCCTGCTCGACCAGTCGAGCACGGCCGACCTGCGGGCCAAGGTGACGCAGGCCTGGCAGGAGTTCGCCCGGGCGCTGGCGGCGCTGCTCCCGGCGCTGCCCACCGGCGCGCACGTCGAGCTGACTCTCGATCCGACCGCCTCCGGCACCGGCGACGCCGTCTACTCGATCAGCGTGGACGTGGGCGCCGACGGCCGGCTCGCCGCGCGGGCGGTCGGCAACGCCAGCCTGCCGCAGGGCTACCGGCTGGACCGCAGCGCGGTGGCGGACATGATCGCGCTGGGCTGGTCGCCGCCGGGGGTCGTCGAGGGCTCCGGCGAGTCGTTCGGCCTGGACGGCACGACGGCGGCGGCGACCCGGATCGCCGCCCTGCTCTCCCGGACCCTGCGCGACGTCTACGGTGCGCCGCACCCGGCCTTCCTGGTCTACCTGATCCACGACGCCGAGGGGGAGCCGCTGCCCGGCGAGCCGCTCGGCACCGCGCGTAGCGAGTTCGGCCCGGACCACGACGTCGAGGCCGACCTGGACGAGGCGCTGGCCGAGGCGGCCGCCGCCCAGCCGGAGCAGGCCGGCGTGCTGGCGCTGGAGGAGCGGGTACGCACCGTCGTCTCGACCATGCTCAAGTCCGACTCCGACCGCCTGCAGGTGGATTCGGACGGGGACATCAACATCCGCTCCGGCTCGGCGATGGTCTTCGTCCGGGTCCGCGACAATCCGCCGCTGGTCGACGTCTTCTCTCCGGTGCTCACCGAGGTCGAACCGACCGAGCGGCTCTACGTACGGCTCTCCGAACTCACCAACCGGATGCCGATCGGCCGCCTCTACTGCGCCGACGACACCGTCTGGGCGTCCATCCCGGTCTTCGGCCGCAACTTCCAGGCCACGCACCTCATGTTGGCGGTGCAGGTGATGACCGGGCTCGCCGACGAGCTGGACGACCGGTTGCACGGCGAGTTCGGCGGCAAGCGCTTCTTCGGCGAGAGCGACAAGCCGGTCCGCCGTGACCAGGGCGAGCACCGCACCGGCATGTACCTCTGAGAAGGCGGTCGCTGCCGGTCAGTGGAGGTCGAGCAGGGTCTTGCCCACGGTCGCTCGGGACTCGATCGCGGCGTGCGCGTCGGCCGCCCGCTCCAGCGGGAACCGCTGCCCGATCACCGGCCGCAGCAGTCCGGCCGCCGCCTCCGCCAGGGCCTGTTCGGTGTACGCGCGCAGCCGCGCCGGCGGCACGTCCGGCCGGAGCAGCGCCACCTTCCGGGCGATGGCGTCCTCCGGCGGCACCCCGGCCCACTCGCCGCTGGCCAGGCCGAAACTCACCATCCGGCCGCCCGGGTCGAGCAGCTTGAACGCGGCCCGGCCCAACTCGCCACCGACGCCGTCGAAGACCACGTCGACCCCGTCGGTGGCGGCGCGGACCCGGTCGGTCCAGTCCGGCTCGCGGTAGTCCACCGCGACCGCCGCGCCGAGTCCGGGCAGCAGCGACACCTTGCGCGGCCCACCGGCGAGCGCTACCACCCGGGCGCCGGCGGCCGCGGCGAGCTGCACCAGCAGGCTGCCCACCCCGCCCGCGGCCGCCTCCACCAGCACCCGCTCGCCGGGCCGGAGGTCGACCGCGTCGATCAGCATGGTCGCGGTGCGCCCGTCGGCGAGCAGCGCCACCGCCGCGTCGAGCGCCAGCGGATCGGGCACCTCGATCGGCGCAGTCGCGTCCACCGTGACCCGCTCGGCGTAGCCGCCGGAGCCGCCGGTGGAGCTGACCACCCGGCGTCCGACCAGCGCCGGGTCGACGCCCGTGCCGACGTCGGTGACCGTGCCCCCGACGCCGTTGCCGGGGATCAGCGGTGGACTGCCGCCGAACGGCCCGGTCCGGCCGGCCCGGAACTGGGTCTCCACGAAGGTGATGTTGGCGTGTGCCACGTCGATGAGCACCTGGCCCGGCCCGGGCACCGGGTCGGGAGCCGGGCCGGGCACCAGCACCTCGGGTCCGCCGAACCCGCGCAACCAGATCGCTCGCATGACTCCCCCTCGGGTCTCCGGTGTCGAGTCGACACCCTCAACCCGCCTTGAGGTCAAGCCCGGTGGTGGCGGGTGAGGCCCGGAAACCCCGAGAAACCGGACCTCACCCGCCGGGGGAGGGAGGATCAGGTCGAGGGGAGCCGACCACCGGCGGCGAGCGGGCCGATCGCGGCCAGGGTGCCGACGACGGCGATGAGGGCTACCCGTGTCATGGCCGGTTCGACGGGCCGCGCCCGGCAGCGGTTCCACGGTGGGCCACTGGTTTCCGTCACCGCCCGGCCGGGTGCGTGCGCCGGCCGGTCAGCCGGCGGAGGGGCCGACGCCCGGTGACTCGACCAGCCGGGAGAGCACGATGGTGCTCCGGGTGGAGGTGACGAACGATTCGGCGCGCAGCCGCTCCAGGGCCGCCTCGAGGTGGGCGATGTCGGCGGCGCGCAGGTGCACGAGCGCGTCGGCCTCGCCGGACACGGTGTAAGCGCCGACCACCTCGGGGTGCCGGCGGGCCGCCACGCCGATCTGTGCGGGGGTGGTCCGCCCGGCGCAGAAGAGCTCGACGAACGCCTCGGTGGTCCAACCGACGGCGGCCGGGTCGACGACAGCGGTGAATCCCCGGATCACCCCGGTGGCGCGCAGCCGGTCGACCCGTCGCTTGACTGCGGGGGCGGAGAGTGACACCCGGGTGCCGATGTCGGCGTACGACGCCCGGGCGTCGGCGACGAGCAACGCAATGATCCGCTGGTCAACGGCATCTATCTGCAACGTTCCGCCTCTTGGAAGCAATGGTTGTGGCTGTTACCAAAGTTCTACGGTACCTACTCTTGGTCACCGTGAACCAGCAGCGAGTGCCGCGAAAGCGGACATATCTCATGTGCTCCCCTGAGCGCTTCGCGGTCGAGTACGCGATCAACCCGTGGATGGACGTGACCACCCCGGTCGACTCGGCGTTGGCCGTGAAGCAGTGGGACCGGCTGCGGGAGACTCTGGTCGGTCTCGGCCACGAGGTGCACCTGCTGACCCCCGAGCGCGGTCTGCCGGACATGGTCTACGCCGCCAACGGCGCCTTCGTGGTGGACGGCACCGCCTACGGGGCCCGGTTCAAGCACGAGCAGCGAGCCGGCGAGGCCGCGGCGCACCGGGCGTTCTACGAGGAACAGGGCTGGCGGTTCATCGCCCCGAGCGAGACAAACGAGGGCGAGGGTGACTTCGCGTACGTGCCGGAGGCGCACGGTGGGCTGATCCTCGCCGGGCACGGCTTCCGCACCGAGCTGCCGGCGCACGCCGAGGCACAGGAGGCGCTCGCCCGACCGGTGGTCTCGCTGCACCTGATCGACCCGCGCTTCTACCACCTGGACGTGGCGCTCGCCGCCATCGACGACACCAACGTCGTCTACTTCCCGGGTGCGTTCTCGGCGGCCAGCCAGCGGGTGCTCACCCAGCTCTTCCCGGACGCGGTGATCGCGGACGACGAGGATGCCATGGCCTTCGGGCTCAACCTGGTCAGCGACGGGCTGAACGTGGTGCTCAACAGCGAGGCGACCCGGCTCGCGGGCAAGCTCAAGGCCGCCGGCTACCACCCGGTGCCGGTGGACCTGGCCGAGCTGAAGAAGGGCGGCGGCAGCGTGAAGTGCTGCATCGCCGAGCTGCGCCACTGACCGCCCGTACGACCGGCGTACCAGCAGGGGCCGGCCTCCCGTCGTGGAGGCCGGCCCCTGGCGTGCGGGTGGCGGGGCTCAGCCCAGGGTGGCCAGCTCGGTGATCAACACGTTCGAGATCAGCTGACCCTCGCGCTGCGCCTGGCGCAGGTACCACTTCTGCTGCGGCGTACGCGGCTGGTTGAACTGCCAGATGCCGCGCGGGCTGTCGATCTGCCCGAGCTTGCCCAGCGCCAGGTTGACCTGCTGCGGGTTCGGGGCGTCGCCGGCCAGGTCGATCGCCTGGTGGAGCACCTGCGCCGCGTCGTACGACGCCATCGCGTAGGTGGTGGGCGAGGAGTTGTGCTTCTTGCGGTAGGCCGAGGCGAAGTCCCGGTTGGCCGCGTTGTTCAGGTCGGCCGAGTAGTTCAACGCGGTCTGGATGTTGAGTCCGTCGTTCTTGAGGGTCTCCAGCGCGGTGCCCTCGGTGAGGAAGCCGGGGGCGTAGACGGGCCCCTTGTAGCCCTCCTTGCGCAGCTGCCGGATGAACTCCACACCGGCGTCGCCGGCGAAGAAGCAGAAGATCCCGGACGGCCTGCGGTCGATCGCCTTGCGGATGTCCTGGACGTACGCGGTGGGGCTGGGCTTCGTGGTGGGGTTGGTCCAGATGACGGAGCCCGAGATGCGCGGGTCGCTGGCGCCGAACTCCTGCCGGAAGCCGCGGACCACGTCCGGGCCGCCGACGTTCTCCGGGATGATCATCGTGATCCGGCTGTTCGCCGGGAGCTTCTCCTTGAGGTAACGGCCGAGCGCCCGTCCCGCCTCGTCGAGCACGTACGAGGTGCGCCAGATGTAGACCACGCTCTGCAGGCTGCTCGGGGAGGCGTTGGAGCCGATCAGCGGCACCCGAGCCTGCTCGACCGTGTCCCGGATGCCGAGCATGACGGCGGAGTTGACCACGCCGGTCAGCGCGAGCACGCCCTGCTTGAGCAGATCGTCGACGGCGGCCTTGCCGGACTTGGCGGTCTCTCCCTCGTCCGCGGTGATCAGCGTCACCGGGTGCCCGCCGAGCTGCTGCTGGTGCAGGTCGAGGAAGAGCTGGAACCCGTTGGTGATCTCCTCGCCGATCGCCTTGAAGCCGCCGGCCTGCGGTGCGATGAGACCGATCTTGATCGGGCTCTTCGGCCCGGCCGCCGGAGCGCCGTCGGTGTCGTCGCCGCACGCCGCGACGAGTCCGGTCGTACCGAGCGCGGCCAGCAGTTGGAGCGCCCGCCTGCGGTTCATCTGCGACACCGAGTTCCTTCCGAGGAGCGTTGCAGGGCCTGAACGCCCCTTCGGCGTTCTACCTGGTCGGCGACGCTGCGTCAATCGGCTGCTGATCATCGTGTAGGGACTGCAATACATCGACGATCACCGGCCAGGCCGCAGACTCCGGATCGATAAGCCCGAAATGCTCGCATTCCGCGAGCTCAACAAGGGTGATATCGGTGCCAACCGCACGGGCTTCGGCGACGAAGCTCCGACTCATCGCGACCGGCACCTGTCGGTCCAGGGCACCATGGACAACTACTGAGCGTGTCTGTACCGGCACCAACGACCGTGGATCGGCGGTCGCGTACCGCTCGGGAAACTCAGCCGGCCCCCCGCCCAGCAGCGCGGCCACCGCCCCGGAGTCCAGATCCCGCCGGTACGCCTCACCCAGGTCGGCGACCGGAGCCAGCGCCAGCACGCCATCGACTGTCGCCGGCGCGGTCCCGGCGACGTAGAGCGCCAGGTGCCCGCCGGCCGAATGACCGACGAGGATCGGCGCGGCGGCCGACACCCGGCCCGGCATCGCCGCGGCGGCCAGCCGGGGCAGCTCCGCCACGCCGGTCAGCACATCGGTGAACGTGTTCGGCCAGCCGCCGCCCGGCTGCCCGGTGCGCCGGTACTCCAGCTGCGCCACCGGATGACCCAGCGCGGCCAGGGCCGCCGCCATCGGGCCGGTGTGTCGCCGGTCGTACTCGGCCCGCCAGAAGCCGCCGTGCACCACCACGACCAGCGGCCGCGCCGGGCCGGATCCGGCCGGCAGCCGCAGATCGGCGATCTGGTCCGGATGGTCGCCGTACGCGACGGTGCGGTCCGGTTCCGGGGCGGGCCGGGTGAGGACGGCGCGCGGGTCGGCGGGCATGGCGCGACGGTAGCGCGCCCCGCCCGGGTGGTTGCCGGGTGGGAGTCGGTCCCGGCGAGCGTGGACGGGCGCCACTGGGTAAAGATGGATCCCATGACCGAAGCGCGCTCCGCTGGACAGAACAACGAGTCGGACCACGAGGACACCGGCCACTCCGGCACGGTGGTGGTGGTCGGCCCGGACGGCCAGCCGGTCGGCACCATGCAGGCCGACGACGGCCAGGGGGAGGACCCGACCCGCCTGGTCGAACAGCCCGCCAAGGTGATGCGGATCGGCAGCATGATCAAGCAGCTGCTCGAGGAGGTCAAGGCCGCCCCGCTCGACGACGCCAGCCGGCACCGGCTGCGGGAGATCCACGCCCGGTCGATCGTCGAGCTGAAGGAGGGCCTCGCCCCCGAGCTGCGCGAGGAGCTCGAGCGGATCTCGCTGCCCTTCACCGAGGAGAGCGCGCCCAGCGAGGGCGAGCTGCGGATCGCCCACGCCCAGTTGGTCGGCTGGCTGGAGGGGCTGTTCCACGGCATCCAGGCGGCGCTGGTCGCCCAGCAGATGGCCGCCCGGGTGCAGTTGGAGCAGATGCGCTCGGGGCGCCAGGCGCTGCCGAGCGGGCCCGGCGGGATGGCGCCCGGGATGCCCGGGATCGGGCAGCCCGCCGGTGGCGAGGGCCACAGCACCGGGCAGTACCTCTGAGCCGACCGCCGCGCCGCCGGCGCGGCGGGCCCGCTCACCCCACGTCGAAGATCTTCTCCAGGTACGCCGCCACGCCGTCCTCGGAGTTCGCCACGGTCACCTCGTGCGCGACCTTCAGGACGGCGGGGTGTGCGTTCGCCACCGCCACCGCCCGACCGGCCCAGGCCAGCATCGGCACGTCGTTGGGCATGTCGCCGAAGGCCAGCACGTCCCCGGCGTCGACGCCGAGCCGGTTGCAGTACCAGGCCAGCCCCGCCGCCTTGGTCACCCCGGCCGCGGAGATCTCGACCAGGCCGGAGTAGGACGAGTGGGTGGCCTCGGCCAGGCCCTGCAGGGCCGTGCCGACCAGCTCGACGAAGGCGTCCGGGTCCTGCTCCCCGGCCCGGGCGAGCAGCTTTACCGCCGGCGCCGCCAGCAGCTCCTCGGGCGTCTCGACGGCCCGGATCGCGTTGGCGTCGGCATCCCAGCGCAGCGGGTAGTGCGCTTCGTGTCGCATCTGCCGGCTGTCGATGATCTCCACGGCGAAGCTGATTCCGGGCACCTCGGCGCGCAGCCGCCGGGCCACCTCGGCGAGCAGCTCCGGCGCGAGCGGATCAGCCCGCAGCACCTCGTCGTTCACCGGGTCGTAGACCACCGCGCCGTTCGCGCAGATCGCCGGCAGCGGTCCGCTCAGCTGGTCGTACACCATCTTCAGCCAGCGGATCGGGCGGCCGGTGACCAGCACGACCGGCGTGCCCCTGGCGGCGATCCGGGCCAGGGCCTGCGCGGTACGCGGGCTGAGCGTCCGGTCGTCGCGCAGCAGCGTGCCGTCGATGTCGGTGGCGACCAGGCGTGGCGTCTCTCCCATCACCGGGAGAGTAGTCGGTCCAGATAGACTGCCACCCCGTCGTCGTCGTTGCGCAGGGTCACCTCGTCGGCCGCGGCGCGCACCGTCGGGTGGGCGTTGGAGACGGCCACCCGGGACCAACCGGCCCACTCGAACATCGGCAGGTCGTTGGGCATGTCGCCGAAGACCAGCACGTCACCCGGGTCGACGCCGAGGGCCTGCGCCACCACGGCCAGCCCGGTCGCCTTGTCCACCCCGGGCGGGCAGATCTCCACGAAGCCGAGCCCGGCCTGGGTGAGCGTGGCCACCTGTGCCGGAATGATCCGACGAGCCACCGCGAGCAGCTCGTCCACGTGGTGGTCCGCGGTACGCGCGAACGCCTTGATCACGTCGGTGGCGAGGCACTCGGCACGGGTGCGCGCCTCGAACCGGTCCTGGTAGGGCCAGCTCGGGTGGTAGTCGCCCCAGAGCGGGGCATCGTGCTCGTCCGACGCCTCCACCATCACGGTCAGCGGGCCCACCTCGGCCTCCAGGTCGGCCAGCAGCCGGGCGAGCACCTCCCCGGGAAGCCGCTCGTCGCGGAGCACGATCGGGCCGGCCGGGTCGCTCTGGTCGACCACCCGGCCGCCGCCGGCCATCACCAGGAAGTCGGCCGCGCGGATGTCGTTGCGGGTCAGCTCGGTCAGCCGGGGCCCGCGGCCGGTCGCGCCGACCACCGGAATCCCGGCGGCCCGCACCCGGTCGAGCACCCCGTGGGTGTACGCGGAGACGGTGTCGTCGCTACGGACGAGCGTTCCGTCAAGATCGGTGGCGATCAGCTTGGGCAGTCCCGGGCGGGTCATGGTTCCTCCTTCGCCCGCCGCCGTCGCAGCCAGCCGTTTCAGTGGTCGATCATCGACCCGGAGTGACGGCGGGCAGCAACCGTACCTCGGTCAACTCGTCGCAACCATGGCTTCCAGGCGAATCAGACGCCAACCCCGGGCGCACACCGATCTCCGACCGCCGGTCCGGGCGCTTCCCACCCGGCGGCACCCCTTCGGTCGTACGGTGAACGGATGGCGGTGCGCGACTGGCCGGCGGCGGAGCCGATCGAGACCGAGCGGTTGGTGCTGGAACCGCTCCGGGTCGAGCACGCCGCGGAGATGGCCCCGCTGCTGCGCGACGAGCGGTTGCACGAATACATCGGCGGCGAGCCGGCCAGCCTGGAGCAGCTACGCGCCCGGTACGCCCGCCAGGTGATCGGGCGGTCGCCGGACGGCAGCCAGGGCTGGCTGAACTGGATCGTCCGGCACCGGGAGAGCGGGCAGGCGGTCGGCACCGTGCAGGCCACCGTCCGGCTCGACGGTGAGCGGTCGGTCGCCGAGCTGGCCTGGGTCGTCGTCGCCCCGCAGCAGGGCCGCGGCTACGCCGGAGAGGCCGCCGCGGGCATGGTCGGCTGGCTCGACGGGCACGGCATCCGGGCGTTGATCGCCCACGTGCATCCCGACCACCGGGCCTCGGCCCGGATCGCCGAACGACTAGGCCTGCGTGCCACCGAGACGATGGTCGACGGCGAATTGCGCTGGGCCACCGCCTGAACGCGGTCGTACCGCCGGCCGCCGGACCGACCGGCCGGCTCACGGGTCGTCAGCTCGCGGGCCGGGCGACTCAGTGGGACGATTCCGGCCGGGCGAACGGGACGGCCGGTTGCACGGTGAGGTCGGCCGGCTCGGCCGGCCCGTCGTCCCGTAGGTCGTCGTCGGCCGGCCGACGACGCCGCCGCCGGAAGACCGGCTGGGCGGAGGCGTCGGCGTCGAACGGGCCGAGATTCGGGGCCAGCCACAGCGCCCCGCCGAGCAGCACGCAGGCGATGAAGGCCATCACCAGGCCCCGGCCGTACTCGACCTGGAAACCGTCCTCCACGGCGTAGAAGAAGGTGCGCTGCCCCGCCTTGTCGAGCGTGAAGGCCGACGCGGTGAGCATCGCCAGCAGCGCCCCGGCCAGGGCGAGACCGGCCAGTCGGGTGTTCGCCCGGACCGCCTGGGTGCCCCACAGCACGACCGCCACCGCGCAGGCCAGCGCGAGCAGCCCGACCAGATAGGCGACGCCGAAGCCCGCGACGTCGGAGACCCCGGCGGGCACCCGGATCGACTCGCCCCTGGGGCCGGCGTTGGGCAGGGTCATCACCGACCACTCGCCGATCAGCGAGGCGACCGCGGCCACCGCGCCGAGCCCGGCGAGCAGCGGCGGCAACCGGCGATCCCGGCCCAGGTCGGCGAGGAAGCGCCCGCGCCGCGCGGCGGGTGCCGGCTCGGTGCTGCCCCACTCGACGACGGCCGTGCCGTCGGACCGGTCGTCCTGCCGGGGGATAGGCAGTTCTCGGGACATCGGCCATCCTCTCGCCGGTCACGCGCCTGCCCCGAATCATGGCACAGCGGACGTCTGGTGACGGGGATCGCACGAGGGGCGTCGACCGAGGCCGTCGCAGGCTGGGCGGCTTTCCGCTAGCGTCGGTGCATGCCTATCCGTACCGCTTCCGCACGTTGGCAGGGCAACCTCACCGAGGGGTCCGGCACAGTCCGCACCGGCAAGGGCGGGCTCGAGGGGAACTACTCGTTCAAGTCGCGCTTCGAGGAGGGTGAGGGCACCAACCCGGAGGAGCTGATCGGCGCGGCGCACGCCGGCTGCTTCTCGATGGCCTTCTCCAAGGCGCTCGCCGACGCCGGTTCCACCGCGACCTCCGTCGAGACCACCGCCAAGGTGCACCTGGACAAGACCGACGCCGGGATGACCGTGACCCGGATCGAGCTGGAGACCGTCGGCCAGGTCCCGGGCATCGACGAGAGCGAGTTCCAGAAGCTCGCCGAGGCCGCCAAGGCGAACTGCCCGATCTCCCGTCTGCTCTCCCCGGGCGCCGCGATCACCCTCACCGCCCGCCTCGCTTCCTGACCCATCCGACCGCCACACCTCCACGGAGTGCCGATCCTCCGTGGAGGTGGGCGGATCTTGGCCGGCCCGGCGGCCCGGCGGCGTGGGGCAGAATGACAGGGTGCCGATGGAGATGAGCCGCGAGCGCTTCGAGGAGCTGGTCGCCGACGCCCTCGACGAGGTGCCCGAGGAGCTGCTCGGCCTGATGAGCAACGTGGTCATCCTGGTCGAGGACGACCCGCCCCCCGGCGAGGACCTGCTCGGCCTCTACGAGGGGCATGCCCTCACCGACCGCGGCTGGGACTACTCCGGCGTCCTGCCCGACCGCATCTTCATCTACCGCCGCCCCATCCTGGGGATCTGCGACAGCGACGAGGACGTCGTCGACGAGGTGGCGGTCACGGTGGTGCACGAGATCGCCCACCACTTCGGCATCGACGACGAGCGGCTGCACGCCCTGGGCTGGGCCTGACCCGGCTGGTCGTCCAGTCGAGCGCGACGACGGGGGTCGCCGCCACGCCGCTCGACTGATGGTCCGCCATTGCGACGGTCACCTACGGTCGTGAGAGGCATCGCGACCTCAGGAGGCACTTCCATGCGCAGCGCGCTGTTCTCCGCGGAGAACCTGGAGAAGGAGTCCGCCCAGCCCGGCATGCGGCTGCAGAACTCCAAGATGTTGAAGATCGAGCTGAACGGCGAGGCGATGGCCCGGGTCGGGTCGATGGTCGCCTACCAGGGGCAGGTGCAGTTCCAGGCGCTCGGCTCCGGTGGGCTGGGCAAGTTCCTCAAGCAGAAGCTCACCGGCGAGGGCGTACCGCTGATGAGGGTCAGCGGGCAGGGTGACGTCTTCCTGGCCGAGTTGGCCAAGGACGTGCACATCATCGACCTTGAGCAGGGCGACGCGCTCTCCATCAACGGCTCCAGCGTGCTGGCCTTCGACTCCACCCTCCAGTACGACATCAAGATGGTCGGCGGCGCCGGCATGGCCTCGTCCTCCGGCCTGTTCAACTGCGTCTTCACCGGCTACGGCCGGATCGCCATCACCACCAGGGGCACCCCGGTGGTGCTCAACGTCGACCAGCCGACCTACGTAGACCCGCAGGCCGCGGTCTGCTGGTCGGCCAACCTGCAGACCGGCTACCACCGGGCCGAGCAGTTGGGCCTCGGCACGCTGTTGGGCCGGCGCACCGGTGAGTCGTTCACGATGAGCTTCGCCGGCCAGGGCTTCGTGGTCGTGCAGCCGTCCGAGGAGCCGCCGGTGCTGGGCAGCGGCGCTCAGGAGCAGCAGGGCGGCCTGCTCGGCGGCCTGCTCAGTTGACGTCGCGCTCAGGCCGCACCGGCTCCGGGTGTCTCCCGGTCGGTGCGGCCGGCGCTGAGACCGACGAGCGGGCGGCCCTGCCCGGGCCTCCCCGGCGGTGCGGGTCGATCAGCTGAGTTCTCCGGTGCGCAGCCGGGCCAGCCAGGCCGCCGCATCGGCGTAGTCGACGTCGGAGAGGCCCGGCGGCGCCGGAACCGGCCGCTCACCCGCCGCCTCCGCCCAGCGGTGCCGAGGGTACGAGCCGAGGAAGCGCACATCCGCGCAGACCCGACGCAGCCCCTGCAGGGCCTCGCCGAGCCGGACGTCCGCCACGTGGCCGGTGCAGTCGAGGAAGAAGACGTAGCGGCCGAGCGCCTCGCCGGTGGGCCGGGACTCGATCCGGGTCAGGTTGACCCCCCGCACGGCCAGCTCCATGAGCACCGAGAGCAGCGCGCCCACCCGATCGTGGGCGATGTAGACGGCCAGCGAGGTGAGGTCGTCCCCGGTCGGCGGCGGAGGCGGGCCGGGGCGGGACACCAGCGCGAACCGGGTCACCGCGTCCGGGTGGTCGGCGATCTTGTCCGCCAGCACCGCCAGCCGGTGCCGACCAGCCCCGATCGGTGCGCAGATCGCCGCGTCGTACTCGCCGGCGGCGGCGCCCGCCGCGGCAGCGCCGTTGGAGAGCACGTCGACCACCACCGCGTCGGGCAGGTGGGCGCGGAGCCAGTTCCGGCACTGGGTGGACGCCTGCGGGTGCGCCGCCACGGTGCGGACCGTGGCCAGCTCGGTGCCGGTACGCGCGCCGAGCACGAACTCCACCGGCAGGATCACCTCGCGGGTGATCACCAGCGGTTCCCCCTCGGCCAGCTCGTCCAGTGTCACCCCCACCGCGCCGCCGATCGAGTTCTCCAGCGGCACCAGCGCCGCGTCGGCGTCGCCGGCCCGTACGCTCTCCAGCGCCTCCCCGACGCTGCGGGCGGGCGTCCGGTTGCCACGTTCGGCGGCGGAGACGGTACGCAGCGCCTGCTCGGCGAAGGTGCCCTCGGGCCCGAGGTAGACGAAGCGCGTCGGTGGTGTTCCCGGCATGGCGACCAGCCTACGCACCCGGTACGCCCACCGTGCCGCCGTCGCAGGCCAGCGTCCGGATCCCGAGCGGCCCGGTCGCCCGTACCTCGACGGTGCAGACGTCGGTGCCGGCGGTCACCAGCTCGGGCGTGCCGGGCCCACCCCGGGTGACCACCTGGAGCTCCTCGTGCCCGGTCACCTCGAGCACCGTGTACTGCCAGTCCGCGGCGCAGAGCGGCCCGGTGCGCACCTGGACCCGGACGTCGTCGGGGAGCACCCCGGACCGGCCACGCAGCAACTGGATGACGCGCTGCCCGCTCGGGCCGCTGCGGCACGGGGCGGCCACCAGTCCGGCATCGGTCGTCGGGGTTGCCGGCGCGGTCGGGACGGCGGACGGCAGACCGGTGGCCGGCGGCAGCGCCGGAGTGGGCGCCGTGGTCGGGGCACCCGGTGTGCCGGTCGGTGTGCCGGTCGGCACCGGTTGCCGCAGCTCCGGCGGGGCGCCGCAGCCGGCCAGCGCGAGCGTCGCCAGCACCGTGGCAATCGCGCCCAACCGCCGGAAGCGGCGGCGGGCCACGGTCGACCCGGTGCGGTGGACGAGCGCCCCGGAGCGCGCCGCGGGCGGGGTGGCCGGTCGGCGGGTGCGGGGCATCGTGGTGCGGGGCGGTGGAGTGGGCGGCACGGGCCGATCCTGAGGGGCTGCGAGGGGTTGGCCGGGGGTGGCCGAGCCCATCGTAGGAGCAACCGCGGCGGCGGTGAAGGTCAGCCGAGCACGCGGTGCCCGGCGCGTTCCAACGCGGCGGTCGCCGCGCCGAGGCGTACCGCGGGGACCAGCAGGTAGTCGGTGTCGAAGGTGGAGAACGCGACCACGTTCACCCGGGCGCCGGCGAGCGGGTCGACGAGCGCGGCGAGGGTGCCGGTGACGGCCACGTCCACCGGGCCGGACAGCCGCAGGCAGCGCCAGGCGGTCTCCACCACGGCCTGCTCGGGTGCTCGGTCCATCGGGCAGATCACCGAGATCCCGTCAGCGGTCCAGCTCACCGTCACCACGTCGGCGGCGGCCAACCCGCTCGACAGCGCGGGCGGCAGGGCGGAGCCGGCGGCCATCCGGCACACGGCGTACTCCCCCGGCAGCAGGGCGATATCGAGCATGAGGGCACCTTACGGCCTCGGCGTGCACCCGCCCGGATTCGCCGCGTGCGGCGAGTGCCACACTCCGCCGCAGGTCAGACCACGGAAAAGAAGGTGAGCGAGCCGGCGACCGAACCATCGGTGAGCACCGGGGTGGAGATGGCGTCCACGGTGGCGTCGGAGCTGCCCTCGGGCGCCGCCTGCACCCGGAGCAGGCCGCGGGCCAGCCGGCCGGAGGAGAGCGCCAGCAGCGGCGGGATCTTGTCGATCTCCTGGTCGGTCAGTTCGCCGCGGTTGGCGGTGAAGTCGACCAGGCGCAGACCGCCGTCGAGCAGGGGCAGACCGATCAGGTCCTCGGGCTTGCCGAGGCAGAGCAGTTCGCAGCCGGCGGCGGAGATCGCCACCACCTTGGTGTCGGCGTCGATCAGCAGACACGGCTCGTCGGCGTGGGAGACCGTCGAGGACCACTGGCCGAAGTTGTCGGACTCCGGCTCTGTCGAAGCCCGCGCGGTCGGCACGAACACTTCCGAGAGCGAGAGTTCGACGTGGGCCACCGCGCCTCCTATGTACACCGAGGGACTGTCCACGCTAGCCGGTCGCCCGGGCGATCGCCGATCACACCGCGCTCGCCGGGCCGCCGGTGCACGGGGCAATGCCCGGACCAGGCGGCCGGCGAGGGCGCGGACCTGCGGTGCCGGCGACGGCCGGCGCACGTGACGTCCCGGATGACGTTACCGGCGGTTGGCCGGCTTGTCAGCGGCCATTCGGCCGTCCTCGTACCACCGGTAGTCGGCTGCTGGACGGTAAGTGCCGTTCAGCCAGGTGCTCGGGTGCTGGGCGACCCGGGACAGCTTCTCCGCGGTGGCCGGGCTGATCCGGCTGCCACCCGCGACGAGCAGGCGGTCCAGCTCGCGGTGGGTCGCCATCAGGCAGTCCTTGGGTAGGCCGTAGACGCTGATGACGCCGGAGCCGACGAAGGTCAGCACCGGCGTGACCGGGATCGGCAGCCCGACCGCGGTGGAGAGCGCCTTGCTCGCCCGCTTGGCGTCCCGGCGGGCCTCGGCCACGTAGGGCGGCCGCTTGCCGTTGATCTGCACCACGTCGCCGGCGACCAGCACCCGGGCGCGGCCGTGGTCGGCGATGGTGACCGCGAACAGGCCGCTCGGCCCGATGGCGAGGAACCCGGCGCGCTCCTCGTGCGGCCGGTCGAGCAGCACGTCGGTCACGTCGGTGCGGGGCCACTCGATGACGTGCCAGGCTGGCCCGAGGTGATCGAGCTGGCCGAGCGCCCGGGCCCCCGCAGCCTCGAGCCGCCGTGCGCCCCGCTCGGCCCGCCGACGGCGGGCCCACTCCAGCGGGGTCGGACGGACCGGGTCGAGAACCCCCGGTGCCTCCACCCGAGGGTGTGGCACCGTGGCGGGCGGCAGTGCCCGAGCGGTCGGTACGGCTCGACGAGCGGGAAAGACAGTCATCGCGACCTCCGGCAAAAGGTCCCTCGAAGTTATGTCTCCACTACCCTACGTTGCCACTCCGGGGGGTCGGCAAGGTGGAGCGCCGGAGTGACTGTGGATGAATGCCATATTCATCCACACTTCTTTTCCCGGATGCCGCCAAACCCTGCCCTACGCTGCCATGGTGACCCACTATGTGGACAGCGAAGTCGCCCGGCTCGGCACCGTGCTGCTGCACCGTCCGGGCCGGGAACTCGCCCGCCTCACCCCCCGGAACAACGACACCCTTCTCTTCGACGCGATCCCATGGGTCGGCCGGGCACAGGAGGAGCACGACGCCTTCGCCGCGGCGCTGCGCGAGCGTGGGGTGGAGGTGCTCTACCTCGCCAACCTGCTCGCCGAGACGCTCGCCGTCGCCGATGCCCGGGCCGAACTGACCGAGCAGGTGCTCCGCTCACCCCGGCTCGGCGACACGCTGCGGGCCCGGGTCGCGGACCACCTGGCGTACCTGGACCCGGCGGCGCTCGCCGACGTGCTCATCGCCGGCCTCGCCCACGAGGAGCTGCGGATCAGCTCGGAGCGACCGGGTGGCCTGGTCTACACGCTGATGGACCGGCACGACTTCGTCATCGCCCCGCTGCCGAACCTGCTCTTCACCCGCGACTCGTCGGTCTGGATCCGGGACCGGGTCGGGGTGACCAGCCTGGCCATGCTGGCCCGGCGGCGGGAGACCACGCTGACCAACGCCATCTACCGGCACCACCCGCGCTTCGCCGGCACCCAGCTCGTCTACCAACCGGAGCTGGAGCACCTGGAGGGCGGCGACGTGCTGCTGCTCGCGCCCGGCGTGCTCGCCGTCGGGGTGGGCGAGCGGACCACTCCGGCCGGCGCGGAACGACTCGGCCGGCAGGTCTTCGCCGCCGGCCTGGCGCACACCATCCTGGTGGTGCCGATCGCCCAGGAACGGGCCACCATGCACCTGGACACGGTCTGCACGATGGTCGACGTCGACGCGGTGCTGATGTACCCCAACATCGCCGACACGCTCTCCGCGTACACGGTGATCGCCGGCGCGGACGGCGAGGATCCCCGGGTGGACGGCCCGGCGCCCTTCCTGCGGGCCGCCGCCGACGCGATGGACCTGGACCAGCTCCGGGTGATCGACACCGGCCTGGACCCGATCACCGCCGAGCGGGAGCAGTGGGACGACGGGAACAACACCCTCGCCCTCGCGCCTCGGCTCTGCGTCGGCTACGAGCGCAACGTGGAGACCAACGCGCAGCTGGAGCGGGCGGGGATCGAGGTGATCCCGATCGCGGGCTCGGAGCTGGGCTCGGGCCGGGGCGGTCCCCGCTGCATGTCCTGCCCGCTGGTCCGGGAACCGCTGTACGGCTGACGCCGCGCCCCGGTTGCCGCCGCCGCAGCGGCGGGTCAGCGCAGGGTGAGCTGCCGGCCGAGCAGGCCCTGCCGGGCCCGACGCCCGGCGGCGTCCAGCGGGCCGGTCTCGGTCAGCGCCTCGATGTAGCGCTTGCCGAACTGCGCCACCGGCTCCTCCCACTCGGCGGCGGGCGTCTGCTCCGGCAGGTCCCAGACCGGCACCAGGCGCCCGTGCGCACGGAACATGCCGGCGAAGCGGGTGTCGTCGCCGAGCGGCAGCGCACCGGCCGCGCCGATGCGGGCCAGCGCGTCCAGCGCGGCGTCCTCGCCCTCCGGCAGGACCCAGCGCACGTGCGACTTCTCCGGCACCTGGCACCAGTACGCGGCCTTCGCCGCGGCCATCCGCACGGTGGGGTAGACGGCGGCGTTCGCCCGCTCCAGGGACGCCTGCACGTTGGGGTCGTCCGCCGCGCCCGGGTCGAGCCAGAAGTCGAACCCGTCGTGCATGCTGATCTCCAGCGGGCCGTCGAGCAGCACGTCCTGCAGGCGCGGGCCGGGGCCGGGCAGCGGCGGGACCGACACCGGGCCGCCCGGCTCGGCGCGCAGCGCGCAGAGCAGTGCCTCGGCCAGGTCCCGGGAGACGTCGCCGGACTGGATGTGGCGCTGGAGCCCGATCAGCACCCGGCCGTCCGGCTTGGTCATCGCCGGGGCGGCCATCGGCAGCACGGTGGCCAGCGTGACCGGCCGGTCGCCGAACTGCTCCACCAGGGCGGGGGCGAGCCGCAGCGGCGCGGACGCGGCCGGCACGAGTTCTCGCAACGCGATCCATTCGGGCTCGTCGACCAGCCCCTCGAACGGACGCGGCACGAAGACGTCGCGCACCTTTTCCCGCTTCGGGGTGGTCTCGGCAGGCCGCTGGCTCTTTCGACGCTTGCTCACGGCGAGACAGCCTAGAGGCCGGACCGGCCGAGCGTGGGGAGGACCCGCCCCGAGGCGTCGTTCAGCCGGCGGTGACCAGGTCCGGCCGGCTCGACCCGGCCGGCTCGAACTCGGCCCAGACGCTCTGCCCGAGCCCGTCCCGCTCGACGCCCCACCGGCTGGCCAGACCGGCGACGATGTGCAGCCCGCGACCGTCGGCGGCGTCGGGAGCGGCGATCCGCATCCGGGGGCCGTCGCCGGCCCCGCCGTCGGTGACCCGGAGCTGGATCCGCGGGCCGTCGACCGCCCCGCAGAGCCGCCAGGCCACCCGCACCACGCCGCCGGGCAGCGGACGGGCGTGCCGGACCGCGTTGCCGACCAGCTCGGCCAGGACGGCGACCAGATCCGCCAGGAGCGTCGGGGTGACCAGCTCGGCCAGATCGTCGGCGAGCCGGTGCCGGGCCAGCCGCGCGCCGCTGGCGTGGTGGGGGACCACCACGCACCAGGCTCGCTCGCCTACTCCCGTCGCCATCCTCGCCCCTCCACGCCCGTGCCGTCGCCGGTCATCCGCGCGGCAGCCGCACCTCTGCGACGGTACCGCCACCGGCCCTCGGTCGTAGGGATACCCATCCATTCTGCTGTTCAACGATCCGGCGGACGAGATAGAGGCCGAGACCCGCCCCCGGATAGCCCCGGCGGTCACCGGACTCGCCCTGCCAGAACCGGTCGAAGGCCCGCTCGACGTGCTCCGGACGGATGCCGATGCCCCGGTCGCTGACCCGGAACGAGACCATCTGGCTGTCCGCGCTGGCGCTTATCTCGATCCGGCTGCCCGGCGGGGAGTACTTCCCGGCGTTGGTGCTCAGCTCGGTCAGCACGGTGGCCAGACTCGGCCGGTGCCCGAGCGCCTTGGGCAGGTCGTTCGGCAGGTCGAGGACGAGCCGGTGGCGCAGCTCGGCGGGGAGGTCGCCGACCGCGGCGTGCAGGGCGTCGCCAAGGTCGAAGGGGGCGGGTGGCTCGTCGCCGGGCCCCGACTCGGCGGCCGAGGAGAGAAGCCGGTCGACCAGCCGGGCCAGCTCGTTCGCCCGCTGGCCGATCACCCGCGCGGCCTGCCGCCGGTCGGTGTCGGTCAGCGACTCCCAGTGATCGGTCAGCGTGTCCGCGTACCCCTTGATGACGGTGACCGGTGTGCGCAGCTCGTGGCTGGTCACCGCGACGAAGAGATCCCGCTCGTGGTCCCGGCGCTGCTGGTCGGTGATGTCGCGGAAGGTGACCACCCGCAGCGCGCCGGGGCCGGGCAGCTCGCCGGAGGTGATCCGCAGCCAGCGCCCGTCCGGCAGCCGGTGGTCGAGCACCTGCCCGGACGGGGGGATCGGGAAGGTCAGCGGCTGGCTGAGCGCCTGGCCGGCGTCCCGGCCGGTCACCTGCGCGGCGGCCGGGTTCCAGAGCCGGACGTGCCCGTCCCGGTCGACCACCGCCAGCCCGTCGGCGAGCGCCGCGACGACCGGCCCGTCACCGTGCACGGGCAGCCCGGTCTGGTCGCCGTACATGTGCGCGATGCAGGAGGCGAGGTACGCGACCACGCCGTGCTGCTCGTCGTCCGGCTCCTCGTCCTCGACGTAGAGGGCGTGCAGGCTGCCGACGGTGTGCCCGCCGATCTCGGCCCGGGAGACCACCATCTGCCGCAGCCCCCGCTCGGCCAACTCACCCGGCAGCCGGCCGGTGAGGTGATCCATTCGGACCTGCTGCACCCGGGGACCGGTGAGCAGGCACACGGTGGCCGGGTCGTCGGCCGCCAGCGGCCGGCCGACGGTCCACTCGGCGGCTCCGGTCGCGGCGATCACCCGGCCGCCGGTCGGGCCGAACTCGACGAACGCCATGGCCGCCGCGCCGAGCGCCGGCTGCGCCACCCGGAGCAGCTGGGTGAGGACGGGCAGGCCGGCGTCGCCGGAATTGATCATCTCGATCACCACGGTGTGGCCGTCGATGAGAGCGGCGAAGTCGATGCGCTCCGGCATGCCCCGAGTGTGCCCCGCCGGCCCGCTTTTGGGCACCCCCGCCCGGGTCGCCGCCGCCCGGCACACGGACGCGCCGAGGCGCCGCCCGGACCCCCACGCCGCTCGCCCACGCGCCGGTCTCCGCCCGTCGACGGTCAGCGGCCGAGCCGGGACAGGGTGTGCGCCGGCCGGTCGGTGATGATCCCGTCCACCCCGGCGGTCAGAACGAGGTCGAGGTCGGCGGGTTCGTTGACCGTCCAGACGTAGACCTGGTTGCCGGCGGCCCGCAGGGCCGGCAGCAGGTGCGGCCGGGCCCGGACCAGGCCCACGCCCGGGCCGGCGATCCGGGTGCCGAAGGGCAGCCGACCCAGCCGGAGCCAGGGGGGCAGCACCTCCAGCAGCAGCACGGTGGGAAGTGTCGGGGCGAGTTCGCGGACGCGGCGGACGGCGAGCGGTGAGAAGGACATCACCGTCACCTGGACGGGGTCGTCCGGCTTCGGCTCGGCCAACCCGTACCGGCGCAGCAGCGCGACCAGCCGACGCTCGACGTCACGGCCGTAGCGCGACGGATGCTTGGTCTCCACCAGCAGCCGGACCGGCCGGCCGGCGGCGAGCACCGCGTCGAGCAGCCGCTCCAGGGTGAGCAGCCGGGTGTGCGACTCGTCCGGCGGCTCGTCGGTGTCCCCCGGGGCGTAGCCGGGGTGCCAGGAGCCGAAGTCGAGCGCGTCCAACTCGGCGAGGGTACGGGCGCTGACCAGGCCACGGCCGTTGCTGGTGCGGTCCAGCCGGCGGTCGTGCACGCAGACCAGGTGGCCGTCGCGGGTCAGCCGGACGTCGCACTCCAGCCCGTCGGCACCCTCGGCGATGGCGCGCAGGTATGCCGCGAGGGTGTGCTCGGGGAGGTCGTACGAGGCGCCGCGGTGTGCGAACACCAGGGGTTGCTCGCCCATGACGTGGTCCTAGAGAACCCGGCCCGGCTGCCCGTTCTCGGCGACCACCGGTCGCCCGGCGGCGGCCCAGTCGCCCATCCCGCCCGCCACGTTGCGCACCTGCTCCCAGCCGTTGCGCATGAGGTAGGTGACGACCTGGGCGGAGCGCCCGCCGGAGCGGCAGATGACGGCCACCTCCTGGTCGGTGGGCACCTCGGCCAGCCGGCTCGGCAGCTCCATCATCGGCAGGTGATGGGCGCCGGGCGCGTGACCGGCCGCCCACTCGTCGTCCTCGCGGACGTCGAGCAGGTAGATGTCATCGGCGAGATCGTTCACGGTCACGGTGGGAACCTGGGGTCCGAACACGGGTACCAAGCCTAGAGCCTTCCCCGGCGGATCGCCGCCGCCCGGGCCGTCGGCGCGGTCACAGCTTGACCACCCAGCGCGGATTGGCTCCCGCCCAGTCCGGCATCCGGCTGCCGCGGACCGCGTCGAAGAGCCCGTTGCTCCCGTTCTCCAGCACCACGTACGACACCTCGTCGATGACCTGCGGGTAGGAGGGCACCTGTACCCCGCGCAGCGCGTCGGCAGGCAGCCCGCGCAGCGCGAAGAGCAGGTCCTCCAGCGCCACCCCGTTGGTGTCCACGGTCAGCGCGCCGCCCACCGCACGGATGACCTGGTCGAGTTTGACCGGGTTGGTGCGCAGCCGGGTCTCGCCGGCCCGGTCCAGCAGGGCGCGCAGCAGTTGCTGCTGGTGACGCTGCCGGTCGTAGTCGCCGCCCGGCAGGTCGTAGCGCTGGCGGACGTAGTCCAGTGCCTCCGCGCCGTTCATCTGCCGACAGCCGGGGGTGAAGATCCGCTTGGTGTGGATCGAGCGGACCTCGCTGTCCACGCACATCCGCACGCCGCCGAGCAGGTCGATCACCTGCTTGATGCCGGAGAAGTCGATCAGGGCGGCGCCGTCGAACCGGAGCCCGGTGAGCCGGGCCAGGGTGGCCGAGAGCAATTGGGCGCCGGACTCCCCGCCGCCGCCGTGCTCGTACGCCGCGTTGATCTTGTCTTGGCCGCCCGGGTAGCTGCCGCCGGCCGGGATGGCGACGAGCAGGTCGCGGGGGATGGAGACCAGGTACGCCTGACGTAGCCCGGCCGGCACGTGCACGATCAGGATGGTGTCCGCGCGCTGCTCCGGGTTGGTGTCGCCGGGGCGCCGGTCGGTGCCGATGAGCAGGTAGTTCAGCGGCCCGTCGAGGTTCGTCCGCTCCGTGCGGGCGTCCGGGTCGAGCAGCTGCTCCTTGAGCACCGTGCGGTCGTACCGGTCGGTGAGCGCCTGGAGCCCGACCACGGCGAGGCCGGCCAGCACGACCAGGCTGAGACCGAGGACGAGCAGGATCCGGGGCCAGCGGGCGCGACGCGGCCGGGCGGCCCGAGGGCTCGGCCCGGTCCGCGCTCCGCCGTCTCGGCCCGACCTGGACGTGGCGCCTCCCCGCAGCCAGTACGTGAGTCCTGCTCACGTCAGGCTACGAGGAGAGCGCCGTCGACCGGTCCGTTTTGCCGACTTCCGGCGACTCCCGGGCGGTCACTTCCGGGAGGAGATGACCTCGGGGTGGTTGAAGACGAACTCGGCGAGCTTGTCCTGCTTGACCGCCTGGAACATCTCCAGCGTCTCGGGGCTCAGCACTTCCTTGCCGTTCCCGTCGCCGTTGAAGGTGCCGTTGTTGGTCTTCAGCATGGTGAGCTCGTTCGCGGTGACGCCACGCATGGTGAAGACGAAGTCCTCGATCGGCACGCCGCCGGTGTCCAGGATGAAGGCCTTGCCGGCCGCCTTGATCAGCTGCTGGAGCTTGACCGGGTTGGTCAGCATGCCCTTGTCGGTGGCCTTCTTGGCCATCGCCTTGATCAGCTGCTGCTGGTTCTGCTGCCGGTCGTAGTCGCTGTTCGTGAGGCCGTAGCGCTGCCGGGCGTAGTCGAGCGCCGCCCAGCCCTCCATCTGCTGGCAGCCCTTCTTGTGCACCACCGGGGTCATCGTCTTGCCGGTCTTCTTGGCGTCCGCGTTCCACATCGGCTTGCCGTTCACGTACGACATGTGATGCGACTTGACCTCCTGCTTCACGCAGAGGCGCACCGAGCCGAGGGTGTCGATGACGTTCTTGAAGCCGCCGAAGTTGATGATCGCGGCGCCGTCGAAGCTCACCCCGGTCATCCGCTTGATCGTCTGCGCCATCAGCTGGGCGCCACCCTCCCAGCCGCCGCCGTTGCGGGCCCCGGCCTGGAACGCAGCGTTGATCTTGTCGGTGCCGCCCCCGTAGCCGCTCTTCTTGAACGCCGGGATCTGCGCCTCGGTGTCCCGGGGGATGGAGATCAGGTACGCCTGGTCGTGCGTCGCCGGGATGTGCAGGATGATGATGCTGTCCGACCGGACGTCGTCGGCGGCCCACCGCTCGCGGGCGTCCACGCCGAGCAGCAGCATGTCGATCGGCCCGTCCAGGCTCGCGCCGCCCTCGGCGTCGGACTTGCCGGCCTCGCCGAGCAGGTTCCGCTGGGCGATGTCGCCGGTCGCCTGACTGATCAGGGCCTTGCTGCCGACGATGGCGACGCCGCTGGTCATCATCAGCACGGCGCCGAAGACCACGGTGAGCCGAGCCCAGAGCGGGTCCTTGCGGCGCGGTCGTTTGGCCGGCGAGCTGCCGCCACCTCGACCCCCACGGCTCTGGGGCGGGATGGCCGCTGCGCCGCCGACGGGGGGGCGGGTGGCATCCGCCGACGGGCGGCGGGTGGTCTGAACCGGCATGCGTGCTCCAGCTCACGTGATCAGGGGGGCGGGACCACTGTACGGACACTTCCCGGCCGTGGCGAGTTCGTCCGGACGCAATGTTCCGTTGGTCCGGGGGCCACCCAGGCATATTGACCGATTGGCTAATTTGATACGACCGGTCGGCGGTTGGCTTTCAGCAAATGCAAAGTCGGCCGTCGATCACGTTCGCCGATGTCAGTGCCCTCGGTGAGCGCTCAGCCCCCGTCGGTGCCGCCTTTCTGGTTGGCCTGGACCCAGTCGGCCATGGTGTCGGCCGACATCGCCCGGTACATGGCCAGCGCCTTCTCCCGGTCGGAGACGACCACGGACTCTCCGTTGATCGTGTCGCTCCCGGAGTTCGGGCTGGTCACGAAGGTGAGGTTCTCGCCCCGCAGGTTGCGGAACTGCACCGCCATGTCCATCAACGAGAAACCCTGGTCCACGGTTGCCGCGTCGGTCACCGACTGGAGGAACGCGTTCAGCTTCTTCGGGTTGCTCAGCGTGCCGGTGCTGGCCGCCTTGTCCATCAGCGCCCGGAGGAACTCCTGCTGGTGGCGCATCCGGGCGAAGTCACCGTCCGGGAACTGCTTGCGCTGCCGGATCCAGTCCAGCGCCTCGGCGCCGTCCATGTGGTTGGTGCCCTTGGTGAACGTCCGGTACGGCTTGTGGATCGAGGTGATGGTCCGTTCGACCTTCAGGTCGACCCCGCCGAGTGCGTCGGTGACCTGCTTGAAGCCGGCGAAGTCGATGGCCATCACGTGGTCCAGCCGGACGTCGGTGAAGCACTCGACGGTGCGTACCGCCAGCGGCAGGCCGCCGAAGGCGAAGGCCGCATTGATCTTCGCGCGCCGCCCCGAGTCGCAGTCGGCGCCAGCGCTCTCCGGGACCGGCACGTAGAGGTCGCGCGGAATGGAGACCAGGTAGGCCTGCTGGTGGTTGGCCGGAATGTGCATCACGATGATCGTGTCGGCCCGCCACTTGCCGGCCTGGTCGACCGGGGCGTCCGGATCCCGGGAGTCGGTGCCGACCAGCAGGATGTTGAGCGCGCCCTCGACCGGCTTCGCCGGACGTCCACCGGTGATCTCGGAGAACGGGTCGGTCCGGGCCAGGTCGTTGTCCAGGTTGCGCACGTAGAGCCAGCCGCCGATCCCACCGAGCAGCGCGAGCACCAGCACGGCCACGCCGGCCACCAGGCCGATCCGGCCCCACCGCGGCCGCGGCCCTCGCCGGCCGGGTCGGCCGTCGCCGGGGCCGCCCGGGCCGGCCGGCCCACCAGGCCCGGAGGGTCCGCCGGGGCCACCGCCCCGGGGCTCCTCGTCGTACGACGGGTACCAGGCCGGCTCGGCGGGCCGGGCGCGTCCGGAGGCACCCCGGGCAGGGCCGGGAACCGACGCGCGCCCGGAGCTCCGGTGCAGGTACGGGAGGGGGACGCCGGCAGACGAGGTCGCTGACATGTAACTCAGGGTACGTAGGTTGGGCCAGTGTCGCCCTCAGGTGAGGGTCAGGTTCTCGACCTGCGCCGCCTCCCGGGGTCAGCCCAGCCGGCTGCGGAAGTACTCGATCGTGCGCCGCAGGCCGTCCTCGGGCGAGACCGTCGGCTCGTAGCCGAGCAGCTCGCGGGCGAGGGTGAGGTCGGGCCGGCGCATCTCCGGATCGTCGGCGCTGCGGGTGATGTAGGTCACCTCGGAGCTGCTTCCGCAGAGCGACACGATGGTCTCGGCCAGTTGCCGCATGGTCATCTCGTGCTCGGTGCCGCAGTTGATCGGCCCGGTCTGGGTCGAGTCGAGCAGCAGCAGGATGCCGCGGACCAGGTCCTCGACGTAGCAGATCGAGCGGGTCTGGTTGCCGGTGCCGTGCACCGTGATCGGCTCGCCCCGCAGCGCCTGGGAGATGAAGGTGGGGATGGCCCTGCCGTCGTCCGGCCGCATCCGGGGCCCGTAGGTGTTGAAGATCCGGACGATCGCGGCGTCCAGCCCTCGGCTGCGGTGGTAGGCCATGGTGGCCGCCTCGGAGAAGCGCTTGCCCTCGTCGTAGACGCTGCGGATGCCGATCGGGTTGACGTTGCCCCAGTACGTCTCCCGCTGCGGGTGCTCCTTCGGGTCCCCGTACGCCTCGGAGGTGGAGGCCATCAGGAACCGAGCGCCGTCGGCGAGCGCGCGGTCGAGCAGGTGCAGGGTGCCCACCGAGCCGACCCGGAGGATCTCCACCGGCAGCTTCTCGAAGTCGGTCGGGCTGGCCGGGGAGGCCATGTGCAGGATCGCGTCGAACCGCTCGGCCAGCGCCGGATGGTGCGCCGGCAGCCCGTCGGAGATGTCCGCCTCGACCAGGGAGAAGGTCGGCGTGTCCAGCAGGTGCGCGACGTTCTCCTTCGACCCGGTGACGAAGTTGTCCAGCGCGACCACCGTGCAGCCCCGGGCGATCAGGGCGTCCACCAGGTGCGACGGGACGAAACCGGCACCGCCGGTGACGAGGATGCGGTGACCGGGTCCGAAGCGCGCAGCAACCTTCATACCGGTCAGCCTACTCAGCGTCGCCGCCGGCGCGGCGACGGCCGCAGGGCCGACGTGGCGGCCCGTGGCGGTGTCGCCACCGGGCCCACCGGTCGCCCGAAGAGCGGGCCGGGACGAGGGTGGGCCCCCTCCCGAAGGGGGAGGGGGCCCGGGGTGCTGACCGGCGGGGGGTGCCGGGCCAGCGGTTTCTCAGTGGGCGCCGGCGCCGGTGAGGGCCCGCACCTCCAGCTCCGCGTACTTGTCCTCGTCGTGCTCCTTCGAGACGAGCGTGCCGATCCAGCCGCAGAGGAAGCCGAACGGGATCGAGAGCAGGCCCGGGTTGGAGAGCGGGAACCACTGCCAGTCGTGGTCGGGGAACATCGCCGTCGGCGCTCCGGAGACCACCGGCGAGAAGAACACCAGCACCACCGCGGCGAGCAGGCCGCCGTAGATGGCCCACACCGCGCCGGCGGTGTTGAACCGCCGCCAGAACAGGCTGTAGAGGATCGCCGGCAGGTTGCCCGACGCGGCGACCGCGAACGCGAGCGCCACCAGGAACGCCACGTTCAGGTTCTGCGCGAAGATCGACAGTGCGATCGAGACCGCACCGATCACCAGCGCCGAGATCCGGGCGACCCGTACCTCCTGCCGCTCCGACGCCTGCCCTCTCTTGATGACGTTGGCGTAGAAGTCGTGCGCAAGGCTGGACGAGGAGGCCAGGGTCAGCCCGGCGACCACGGCCAGGATGGTCGCGAAGGCGACCGCCGCGATGATCGCGAGCAGGGTGGCCCCGCCCAGGTCGCCGCCGAGGAAGTCGATCCCGAGCGCCTCGGCCAGCTGCGGTGCGGCCGTGTTGCCGGCCCGGTCCTGTGCGGTGATCGCCTCGCTGCCGACCAGCGCCGCCGCGCCGAAGCCGAGCGCGAGGGTGAGCAGGTAGAAGGTGCCGATGATGCCGATCGCCCAGAGCACGCTCTTGCGGGCCGCCTTGGCGGTCGGCACGGTGTAGAAGCGGATCAGGATGTGCGGCAGACCCGCGGTGCCCAGCACCAGGGCGATGCCGAGGGAGAGCAGATCCATCTTGTTGTAGAAGGTCTGCGTCGAGCTGGCCACCTCGACCCCGTAGCGCAGCCCCGGTTCGAGGAATGCGCTGCCCTTGCCGGAGGACGACGCGGCGTCGCCGAGCAGCGAGGAGAGGTTGAACTTGTACTTGGCCAGCACCAGCAGCGTCATGATCAGCGCGCCGCCCATCAGCAGGAACGCCTTGACGATCTGCACGTAGGTGGTGCCCTTCATGCCGCCCACCGTGACGTAGACGATCATCAGCGCACCGACCATGATGATGGTTGCGATCTTGGCGGCGTCCGCGTCCATGCCGAGGAACGTGGTCCCCGGCCGGATGCCGAGCAGCAGCGCCACCAGGGCGCCCGCGCCCACCATCTGGGCCAGCAGATAGAAGATCGACACGGTGATGGTGGAGACCGCCGCCGCGGTACGCACCGGGCGCTGGCGCATGCGGAACGCCAGCACGTCGGCCATGGTGTACCGGCCGGAGTTACGCAGCAGCTCGGCGACGAGCAGCAACGCCACCAGCCAGGCGACCAGGAAGCCGATCGAGTAGAGGAAGCCGTCGTAGCCGTAGAGGGCGATGATGCCGGCGATGCCGAGGAACGAGGCGGCCGACATGTAGTCGCCACCGATCGCCATGCCGTTCTGGAAGCCGGAGAAGGACCGGCCGCCGGCGTAGAAGTCGGTGGCGGTCTTGGTCTGCCGGCTGGCCCAGATGGTGATGGCCAGCGTGATCGCCACGAAGACCAGGAAGAGAGTGATGGTCAGGTTGCGGGCGGTGGTGTCGCCCGCCTCAGCCGCGAGGAGCATCCTCATGGTTCACCTCCCCGATCTCGGCACGGATCCGGTCGGCCACCGGGTCGATCTTCCGGTCGGCGTACCGGGAGTAGAGCCAGGCGATCACGAACGTGGAGACGAACTGCAGCAGTCCGAAGATCAGCGCAATGTTGATGTTGCTGCCGAAGAGCTTCGTGCCCATGAAGTCCCGCGCGTACGCGGACAGGATCACGTAGAGCGCGTACCACAGGAAGAATGCGACGGTCATCGGGAAGACGAAGCCGCGCAGGGCGCGACGCAACCCGGCGAACTCATCCGACCGTTGTACGGCGAGGTACCGGTCCGGCGCGGGCGTGGCCGGCGCGGGTGTGTCCGTGGACATCTGTGGATCACCACCTTCACAGGCATCGGGGATTTTCGCGCACGGTAGAAAGTGCGCTCCCCGACGCGGAAGGCCGAGATCGGCGTCGGTCGACGGCTGCGCCGAACGGCGTGTTCGCTGCGCCGAGTGACGCAGGTCACTCCGCTTAGCGGTCGTCAGCCCAGCTCGCGGTACCGGCCCCGGTGGTGCAGCAGCGGGGCGGCGTCCTCGACCAGCTCGACCGCCTCGATGGTCGCCTCGACCAGCAGCGCCCAGCCGTACTCGCGGGCCGTGTCCAGGCGACAGCCGGCCCACCCGCCGGCGTCGGCCGGCACCGGCCCGTACGGCGTGTCGGTCCAGGACCCGGTGGCGAAGAGGCCACCGGGCGACGGGAAGAGCCCGGCGAACCGGTCGGCGAGCTGCCGGTGCGCCGGGGCCAGCGGGGACACGGCGAACCGGCCGGCGGCGTGGGCCGCCGCCCACAGGTCCGACTCCGCGTCGATCAGCCCGAGCAGGCGGTCCGGCTCACCCTCCGAGACCAGCGTCGACGACACCGTCAGGCCGGCCGGCCCGGGCGCCGTCCAGAGCGTCACCGGCGCGGCCAGCCGACCGCGCAGCCGGCGTACCGGGGACCGCTCACCGGCCGGTACGGCGAACGGGTCGGTGTGGTGGATCTCGGCGCCCGGGTCATGATTCACGTGAAACATTCTGCCCGCGCGTCGGGCTCAGCCGCCGCTGGACGCGAACCCACGGACCAGCGAGGCGACCTCGTCGGCCCGGGTGTCCATCAGGAAGTGGCCGCCGTCCAACACGTAGACCTCGGCGCCCGGCACGTCCGAGCGGTACGCCTCCGCCTCGCCCGGCTCGAACGAGGTGTCGTAGCGGCCCCAGAGGACGAGCAGCCGCGGCCCGGTCCGGCGGAGCCACTCCTGCCAGGTGCCGTACGACGCCACGTTGGTGCGGTAGTCGTAGAAGAGCTCGAGCTGGATCTCGGCCTGCCCCGGTCGACTGAGAAAGGCGTGCTCGTCGGTCCAGAGATCCGGGTCGTACCGCTGGGGATCGGGGTCGCTCCCGACATGCCGGGTGCGCGCCGCGGCCAGTGACAGGAAGTTCTCCCGTACCGCGGCCTCGTGCCCGGCCCGGTCCCGCCAGAATGCCCGCCGGCTCTCCCAGAGCGGGCCCAGGCCCGCCTCGTGGGCGACCGCGTTCTGCACCACCAGGCCGGTGAGCCGGTCCGGCTCCGCCAACGCCATCCGGAAGCCCACCGGGCCGCCGTAGTCCTGGACGTACAACAGGTACCGCTCGGCTCCGACGGTGGCCGCGAAGCGCGACACGACCTCGGCGATGCGGTCGAAGGTGTACCGGAAACGGCCGGGGTCGGGGGCCTCGCTGTGCCCGAAGCCCGGGTAGTCGGGCGCGATCAGCCGGAACCGGTCGGCGAGCCGCCCGAGCAGCGGTTCGAACATCCGCGAGGAGGACGGGAAGCCGTGCAGGAGCAGCAGCGTCGGCGCGTCCGGCGGGCCGGCTTCCCGGTAGAAGATGGAGAGGCCGTCGACCGTCACGCTGCGGTAGCGGGTGGAGGTGCTCATACCGGCTGCTCCTTGTCACGGCTTCCCGCACCGTAACTGCCGCTCCGCAACGGTCGCCGGGCATTGGCGTGCGCGGCCCGGTTCGGGTGCCCGAAGCGGCGGAGCGCGCCCGACCGGTCCGGCCGGCCGGGCGCGCCGGCGTTCAGCGGCGGGGGGTGACCGTGGCCAGCAGCTCCGGCTGCCGCCGGTCCAGCACGTCGCCGGCCAGGTAGCTGCCGAGCAGCGCCGCACCTAACCCGTACGCCGCGCCGACCGGTAGGGCCAGCCAGAGCCAGACGTCGCCGAGCAGCACAGCGGCCAGCACCATCGGCACCCCGGCGGCGGCCGAGCCGAGCATCGCCAGCAGGCTGAGGAAACTCTTCGCCACCCCGGCGCCGGTGTTCAGCGCGAACGGGTTGCTCGTCTCCGGCAGCGAGTACGCCCCGAGCACTGAGACGAGCCCGGTCACCGCGAGCCCGGCCCCGTACGCGGCGAACAGGCCGCCGGCCGTCAGGCCGATCCAGCCGGGCTCGCCGAGCACGAGCGGGATCACCACGGCCACCACCGCCAGCATCGGCAGCACGTACGCGGAGAAGGCGGTGAACCGGGCCCGCAGCTCCAGCCGGCCGGGCACCCCCGCCACCACGTGCGCGGCGTACGCGCTGCCGTCGAAGCCGAACTGGTTGGCCAGGGTGAGCGCCGCGATCACCCCGACGAAGAGCATCGAGAGGCTGACCAGCACCGGTGAGGCCTGCCCACCACCGGCGGTGAAGCCGCGCTCGGTGTCCATGCTGAAACCGGCGCCACCGAGGTTGACCATCACCGGCACGAAGATGCCGACCACGGCGATGGTGATCAGGTTGGCCCGCCGTCGGGCGTCACGCCACCAGTAGCGGCACTCCCGGGCGACCAGCGCGCCGAACCGGTCCCGCCGGGCCCAGCCGGCCGCGCGCGGAAAGAGCTGAGCCACCGCGCCCCCGGTGGCGCCGCGGGTCGCCGGGGCCGGGCCGGCGCTCGCCGCGCCGACCATCGCCGACTCCAGCGACCGCGACCACCAGAGCAGCAGCGCGCCGAGGGTGACCGCGGTGATCAGCAGCTTGACCGGCGCGGCCCAGACCCGGCCCTGCGCCACGTCGATGCCGACGGTCCACGGTGCGCCGAACGGGGTCCAGCCGACCACCTCGGCCGCCCCGCTGAGCGCCGCCCAGTCGGCCTCGCGGATCGCGGCGAGCCCGAAGATCTGCAACGGCCCGAGCAGCGCGGCGGTGACCGCCAGCAGCACGGCGGCCAGGTCGCGGACCCGCCGGGACCGGAGCATGGTGGCGAAGGCGCTGGTCACCGCCCGGCTGGCGGCCACGCAGAGCAGCACGCCGCCGAGCACGCCGACGGCGCCGAGCAGGCCGGCCGACCAACCGCCGAGCACCCACGCGGTGACCACCAGCCCGGCGAGCGCGATCAGCACGGCGAGGACCGGCACGCTGACCAGGGCGGCGGCCAGCAACCCGGTGACCAGCGTCCGACGCGACAGCGGCAGCAACGCGAACCGGGCCGGGTCGAGCGTCTCGTCCACGCCGAAGAAGACCAGCGGCAACAGCAGCCAGCCGAGCACCAGCAGGCCACCGCCGAACGCGGCGATCATCAGCGCGTAGCGGTCGCTGCCGGCCAGCCCGGGTGCGGCGAAGAGGAAGAAACCGCTCCCGGCGAACCAGAGCCCGACCAGCACGCCCACCACGAAGAGTGCGACGCGCCAGCCCTGGCCCCGGAAGTTGTTGCCCATCACTCGCAGCTTGAGCCGGACGAAGAGCCGGGCCGAGACCGGCCGGACTCGTGGGGCGGGCGCGGTCACTTCGACAGCCACGCCAGCTCCTCGCCGGTCGCGGTCCGCCCGCCGACCACCTCGACGAAGACGTCCTCCAGCGAGCGGTCGCCGCGGACCTCGCCGATGGCGCCGACCCGCTTGATGGTGCCCTCGGCCAGGATCGCCACGTGCGAGCAGAGCCGCTCGACCACCTCCATGACGTGGCTGGAGAAGACCACCGTCCCGCCGCCGGTGACGTAGCGCTGGAGGATGTCCCGGATCAGCGCCGCGGACACCGGGTCGACTGCCTCGAACGGTTCGTCGAGGACGAGCAGGCGGGGGCCGTGCAGCAGCGCGCAGGCCAGCCCGATCTTCTTCTTCATACCGGCCGAGTAGTCCACCACCAGGGTGCGGCCGGCGTCGCCGAGAGCCAGCACGTCCAGCAGCTCCGCGGCCCGCTGGTCGACCACCGCCGGGTCCATGCCGCGCAGCAGACCGTGGTACGCCAGCAGCTCCGCCCCGCTGAGCCGGTCGAAGAGGCGTACCCCGTCGGGCATGACGCCGAGCAGTTGCTTCGCGCGGACCGGGTCGGCCCAGACGTCGTGCCCGAGCACCTGGGCCTGGCCGTGGTCCGGCCGGAGCAGCCCGACCGCCATCGACAGGGTGGTGGTCTTGCCGGCGCCGTTCGGGCCGAGCAGGCCGTAGAAGGAGCCGGCCGGGACGTCCAGGTCGACGCCGGCCACCGCCACCTTGCTGTCGAACCGCTTGGCCAGGCCACGCAGCACGAGCGCCGGATGCTCACCAGTCATGCGTCAGACCGTATCCGGCTCGCACCGCAACGTCCGCCCCCGCGCGGATGACCCGCGGTCATCCTCGCGACGTACCCGCGTCATCTGCAACCGGTCCACTCGCTGGCGGGTGACAGGGGCAGGAACGCGACGGGGAGGGACATTGGAGAGCGACGAGGGGTTCGAAGAGTTCTATCGGACCACCAGACATCGGGTCGTCACCGTGCTCTACGCGCTCGGCGGTGACCTGGCCGAGGCGCAGGACGCCGCGCAGGAGGCGTACGTGCGGTCCTGGCAGCGGTGGGAGCGGATCAGCGGGTACGGCGATCCGGAGGCGTGGGTACGGACGGTCGGCCATCGGTTGCTGATCAACCGCTGGCGCAAGATCCGTAACGGGTTCGCCGCCTACCGGCGGCACGGCCCGGACCCCGCCGTGGGGCCACCCTCGGAGAACACCGTCGCCCTGGTGACGGCGCTGCGCCGGCTGCCCGACGAACAACGGGAAGCCATCGTGCTGCACCACCTGGCCGATCTGTCGGTCGCCGAGATCGCGGCCCAGACGGGCGCCCCGACCGGCACCGTCAAGGCCCGCCTCGCCCGCGGCCGGAAATCCCTGGCCACCATGCTCGACACCGCCCTCCCTGAGGAGGTCACCCATGCCTGACCAGCTCTTCACCGATCTCTACCGGGACACCGAGAACCTGACCTGGGCGCCGACCGACCAGGTGCGTCGGCGCGGCCGGCAGCGCACGCGGCGTACCCGGCTGGCGGCCGGCCTCGCCAGCGTCGTGGCGGTGGCCGTGGTCGCCACCGGCGCTGTGGCACTGGCCGGTGGCCCGGACGCCACCCCGCCCTTCCCGCCCGCCACCGACTCGCCGACGCCAACGCCGTCCAGCACGCCGAGCCGCGCCGCCGACCCCACGCCGAGCAGCAGCGGGAGCCCCACCGGCCGGGCGCCGTCGAGCCCGGCGGCGGGCACCGGCGGACCGTCCGCCCCGAGCGTGAAGATTCCGGCCGCGGCGATGCTGCAGCTGGCCGACCTGCCGAAGGGCTTCACCTCGGCGGACAAGACCCAGGACGGTGACTGGACCTTCGCCTCGGTCACCATCTTCTGCCGCAACCAGTCACCGTCGTTGGCGGTGCGCCAGGTCGCCGACCGGGACCGGGTCTTCGACTCGCCCACCGACTCGATGATCCAGCGCGTCACCCGGCACTCCGGAAGTGGCGCCGCGAGCTCGATGGACCGGGTACGGGAGCAGGTCGCCGACTGCGATCCCCACCGGCCGGACGACTCGCTGTCGATCCTGGCGGAGGGCCTCGGTGGCGACGAGTCGCTGCTCGTCGGCTCGCTGATCGAGGGAAAGCCGAGCCGGTGGCTCCTGGTCCGGCAGGGTGATCTCGTGGCGCAGCTCCGGATGGACAGCGCCACCACCCCGGCGGAGGCCCGCGGGTACGCCCGGAAGGTGGCCGACCGGCTCTGCGCCGGCACCGACGCCTGCTGACCCGACCGGTGACCCGGGTGCCGCCACCGGCGCCCGGGTCACCGTGGCCGTGGCTAGAGGCGCAGGGCCTCGGGGGTGTGCAGGCGCAGCATGGTCGCCCCGATGTCGGCCGGAACACGCCGGCGGGAGGCCATCGACACCACCACCATCACGGTGAAGGCGAGCGGGACGGTCCACGCCGCCGGCTGGGTGGTGAGCGTGGCCGGCCAGCCGGAGAGCGGCGGCCCGAGCACGGTGACCAGCACCGCCCCGACCGCCGCGCCGCCACCGACCAGCACTCCGGCGGCGGCCCCGAGGTCGGTCAACCCCCGCCACCAGATGCCGAGCACCAGTAGCGGGCAGAAGCTCGACGCGGCGACGGCGAAGGCCAGCCCGACCACCTGCGACACGTCCAGCCCGGAGACGTTCAGGGCGAGCACGGTGGGCACCGCCCCGGCGATCACCGTGGCCAGCCGGAAGCCGCGTACCGAGCCGCGGCCGAGCACGTCGGTCGAGATCACCCCGGCCACGCTGGTGAGCAGGCCGGAGGAGGTGGAGAGGAAGGCCGCGAACGCGCCGGCCGCGACCAGCGCGGCGAGCAGCCGGCCGGTCAGCCCGTCGCCGAGCGCGGCACCGGGCAGCAGCACCACCACCGCGTCGGTCTGACCGCTGACCAGCAGTTGCGGGGTGTAGATCCGGCCGAGCACGCCGTACAGGGTGGGCAGCAGATAGAACGCGCCGACCAGGGCGAGCACGACCAGGGTGGTACGCCGGGCCGCCGCGCCGTCGGGGTTGGTGTAGAAGCGCACCAGCACGTGCGGCAGCCCCATGGTGCCGAGGAAGGTGGCAAGGATCAGCGAGTAGGTGGCGAAGAGGCCGCGGTCGTCGTCGCCGGCGGTGCTGGGCAGCAGCCAGTCGGCCGCACCGGTGGCCGCCCCGGACACCTCGGGCACCGGGTCGCCGGCGGCGAAGGAGAGCTGGTCGCCGGGGCGTACCTCCCGGGTCTCGCCGTCGGGCAGGGTGAGGGTGGCGCGGTGCTCGACCACGACGGTGGTCGCGGTCCGGAAAGTCGGCCCGTCGGGCGGGGTCACCGCCGGACGGGCGTCGGCCTGCCACTGGAGAGCCAGGAAGATCGCGGGTACGGCGAGCGCGGTCAGCTTGAGCCAGTACTGGAACGCCTGGACGAAGGTGATCGCCCGCATGCCGCCCAGCGCCACGTTGGCGGTGACCACCACGGCCACCAGCACGGCCCCCACCGGGTACGCCGAGCCGGCCACGGTGGTCAGGGTGAGCCCGGCGCCCTGCAGCTGCGGCACCAGGTAGAGCCAGCCGATGAAGATGACGAAGACGGTGGCCAGGATGCGCAGCCGGCGGGAGCCGAGCCGCAGCTCGCAGAAGTCGGGCAGGGTGAACGCGCCGGAGCGGCGCAGCGGGGCGGCCACGAAGAGCAGCAGGGCCAGATAGCCGGCGGCGAACCCGACCGGGTACCAGAGCACGTCGACGCCGTACTTGAGGATCAGGCCGGCGACGCCGAGGAACGACGCCGCGGAGAGGTACTCGCCGCCGATGGCCGCGGCGTTCCACGTCGGACTGACCGCCCGGGAGGCGACGAGGAAGTCGGAGGTGGTCCGGGCCAGCCGCAGCCCGTAGAAGCCGATGCCGACGGTGACCAGGGTGACCGCGACGATCGCCGGGACGACCAGCCCGTTGCCCATCTCAGCGCTCCGGCCGCTGGACCAGGTCGGTGAAGTCCTGCTCGTTGCGCTCGGCCAGCCGCACGTACGCCCAACCGACCCCGATCAGGAACGGGAAGCTGACCACGCCGAGCAGCAGCCACGGCAGGTTGACCCCGAGCACGGTGACCCGGCCGACCGAGGGCGCGATCGCGAAGAGCCAGGGCAGCCCGCCCAGCCCGATCGCCACCACCAGCGAGAGCCGCAGCGCCAGGGCGAGCTGGGCCCGGACCAGGCCCCGGACCAGGGCCTCGCCGACCAGGGTCTGCTGGGCCAGTTCGGCGCGGGTGCGCAGCACCCGGTCGTCCCGCCGGGACACCTCGGCGAGCACGATCCGCGTCCGCAGCGGCGGCTCCGGCGCCCGCTGGGCCGGAACGGCATCGTCGGCAGCGGTCACCTGGGCAGTCTCGCCTGATCAGGCCGAATGTCAAGGGAGGGCCGTCGGCTGTGGACAACCTGTGGAGAAGCGCTCACCCCTGTGGACAACCAGCCGCTCGGACATTTAAGTAACCATTAAGTCCGGATTGGTCCGCCCTCAGTACCCTTCTTTGTTTCCCGGCGTATCGGCCTTGCCGGCATTGACCCCGGCACCTACGCTGATGCGGCAATTTCCTGTTCCTCTCTACCCACGGGGTTTCTATGCGTAGATTCCGCACGCTGCTCGGCGTCACTCTCGCCGGAGCATGTGCACTGGCCGTGGTGCCGGGTACGGCATCCGCGGCTCCCGCCGTCTCGCAGAAGGCTGCGGCGGCCATCGACGACACCACCGGCGCCTACTACCCGCTGGCACCGGCCCGTCTGCTCGACACCCGCTCCGGCCTGGGCGCGCCGACGGGCGCTCTCGGCGCGGGCAAGAAGATCGACCTGCAGGTCGCCGGCCGCGGCGGGGTTCCGTCCGCCGGCGTCGGTGCGGTCGTGCTCAACGTGACCGTGACCGGTCCGACGATGAACAGCTACCTCACCGCCTACCCGGCGGGCGAGGCGCGCCCCTCGGCCTCGTCGATCAACTTCCCCAAGGGCTGGCTGGGCTCGAACAACGTCACGGTGAAGCTCGGCACCGGCGGCAAGGCGTCGATCTACAACCACCTGGGCTCCACCCACGTCGTGGTGGACGTCGTCGGCTTCTACGCCGCCGACAACACGCTCACCAACCGCAACGGCAGCGAGTTCTGGCCCGTCACTCCGGACCGGCTCTTCGACACCCGCTCGGACGGCACCGGCAAGATGCCGGCCGGCTCCTGGATCGACTACTCGGTCGACTTCGGAGCCGACAACCCGGGCATCCGCAGCCTGGTGATCAACCTGACCGCGGTGGCCCCGGCGAACGCGGGCTTCTTGACCGCCTGGTCGGGTGCGGGCACCCGGCCGACCTCCTCCACGGTCAACTACGGCGCCGGCAAGGTGGTGCCGAACCTGGCTTACGTGCAGACCCGGCCGTGCTACGAGGACTGGTGCACCCCCGGTGCGCCGATGTTCCGCGTCTACACCTCGCAGACCTCGCACTTCGTGACCGACCTGGTCGGCCTGATCGACGACGGCAGTTGGGGCGGCGGCCTGCGGTTCAAGCCGCTGAGCCCGACCCGGATCGCCGACAGCCGTTACGGCCAGGGCATCCCGGCCGCGCTCACCCCGGGCGCTGTCCGGACGGTCACCACGCCGGCCGCGCTGCTCGACGAGACCACCGTGGCGCTGGCGATGAACGCGACCGCCGTCGCGCCGACCAGCAGCACCGTGATCACGGTCTGGCCGGCCGGCTGGGGCGACCCGAAGCCGATGGCGAGCAACCTCAACCCGGCCGCCGGTCAGACGGTGTCCGGCGCGGTGCTGAGCCTGATCGGCCCGGAGGCCGGCTTCAACGTGCACAACCTCTCCGGCACCACGCACATGATCTTCGACGTGGTGGGCACGTTCTACTTCCTCGACCCGGCGGCTGCGGCCGCCGCCAAGAGCGCCAAGGCCGGCACCACCGCTCCCGCGGTCGTCGGCACCACCAGCCGGGCTTCGACCGGCAGCTGAGCACCACTCGCGCGGGGCGCCCTGGCCATCGGCCGGGGCGCCCCGTCGTTGCCCGCCCTTCCGATCGTCACGGGCGGGTCGCCGGCTCGACGTCGCGGCTCCGCCGCTGTCGATCACGACCCGGCAATCCCCACTCCTCTTTCCTTTCGGGGTCCTCATGCGCAAATTCCGCACACTGCTCGGGGCCGGAATCGCCGGGATATGTGCGTTGGCGGTAATGCCGGACGCGGCACTCGCCGAGCCCGCCCAGACGTACACGGTGCTCACCGTTGACGTCGGCGCGCACAGTCCGTCGCCGGTCCAGAAGTCCGGTGTCTACGACCAGACCAACTCCGCCCTCACCAGCACACCCGCGCCGGACGGAGTCCTCACCATGCGGGCCGAGACGGGCGGCTCCTACGTCGAGGTGACGGTCGCGCCCCCGACCGGGCAGGACTGGGTCGAGGGCGACCGGTACGCGGCCAACCAGACCGGTGACGCCACGAACGCTCGGCTAGACGTCACCTCCGACGGCCGGAGCTGCCAGCCCGGCGCCGGTTCACTCCAGGTGGACCAGGTCGACCAGACGTCCGACGGCTCGGTGACCCGGTTCGCCGCCTACTACCAGTTCACCTGCGCCGGCGACTTCGGGCTGATGGGTGGCGAAATCCGCTGGCAGTCCACCCTGGGGTACGAGGTCGCGCTCCCCGAGCCCGCAGCGGTGGACTTCGGCCGCCAGGAGGCCGGGGCCGACAGCGCCGCCCGTACCGTGACCTTCCGTTCCCTGGGCAGCGAGCCGATCTCGTTCGGCCGCGCCACCATCGGGGAGCCGCTGCGGGCGGCCTTCTCGGTGACCTCCTCCACCTGTGACGGGCAGACCATCACCCCCGGCGAGACCTGTACGGTCTCGGTCGTCGCCCACCCCACCAAGGCGGAACGGCAGTTGGCGCCGCTGATGCTGGGGACGAATCGGGGCCTGCAGTACGTCCGGCTCTCGGTCGACGGCTTCGTCGGTGGAGTGAGCGGCACCTACTACCCGGTCGCGCCGGCCCGGCTGATGGACACCCGAGAGGGACTGGGCGCGCCGAAGGCGAAGCTTGGTCCGGGCCAGAAGGTCGACCTCCAGGTCACCGGCCGCGGCGGCGTGCCCGCCAGCGGGGTCGGCTCGGCGGTGTTGAACGTGACGGTCACCGGTCCGACGGCGGCCGGTTTCCTGACCGTCTACCCGGCAGGCGAGGCCCGTCCGAACGCCTCGTCGATCAACTTCACCGCCGGCTGGCTCGGTTCGAACAACGTCACCGTGAAGCTCGGCGCCGGCGGCAAGGTCTCGGTCTTCAACCTGGCTGGAAACGTCGACGTGGTGGTCGACCTGGTCGGCTTCTACGCCAGCGACAACACCCTGGCCAGCTGGGGCAAGGGTGGGCAGTACCAGTGGTACGAGCCGTTCCGGCTATTCGACAGCCGTAAGGATCCGCGCGGTGCGCTGCCCGCCGGGTACGCCCTCAACGGCTGGGTGGACTTCAAGGGGTACAACCCGCACGTCAAGGCGTTGGTCCTGAACATCACCGCGGTGAGCCCGGTGAAGGCGGGCTTCCTCACTGCCTGGTCCGGGCAGGGCACGAAGCCGGTCGCCTCGACGGTGAACTACGGGGCCGGCAAGGTGGTGCCCAACCTGGCGTACGTCCAGACCGTGCCCTGCCCCTCGGGTTCCTGCGGCGGCGCGACCGGCGCGCCGACGTACAAGATCTATACCTCGGCCACCACCCACGTGGTGGTCGACCTGGTGGGCGTGATCGACGACGGTACGGTGGCCGACGGCCTCCGGTTCAAGCCGAGCAGCCCCACCCGACTCGTGGACAGCCGCATCGGCACGGGCCTGCCCACGGCGCTCGGGCCGAACCAGACCGGCCGGGTGACCGCCTGGTCGTCCATGGTGACCACGGCGACCCAGGTGTTGGCGATGAACGTGACCGCGGTGACGCCGAGCAGCAACACCGTGATCACCGTCTGGCCGGCTGACGCCGGAACGGCCAAGCCGACGGCGAGCAACCTGAACCCGGCCGCCGGGCAGCTCGTCTCGAACGGGGTGCTCGGGGTGATCGGTCCGCAGGACTCGTTCCACCTGCACAACCTCTCCGGCACCACCCACCTCGTGGCCGACGTGGTGGGCACCTTCTACCTCTACCCGGGCACCGCGAGCACGACAGGCGCGGGCGCCCTCGCGGCCGGCTCGTCGAGGCCGAAGGCCGCCGCTTCTGGCGCGTCGGACTACGTCCGCGGCTGACCGGGCACGTACGAGGGCGCCCCGGTGATCCGGGGCGCCCTCGTCGTGTGCTGGCGGCGGTCACCAGTGGCGCGGGCCCTCGCAGCCGGTGGCGGCGGCCGTCACGGGATCCGGCTTGAGCAGCGCCCGGGCCCGGACCCGGCCCAGGTTGGCGGCGGACAGCCCGTCCTCGGGCAGCTCCGCGGCGATGTCCCGCAGCGCGCAGGAGCGCAGCGGCTCCGGCAGCCGGTCCAGGGCCGGTACGGCGTCCGCGGAGAGGCCGGCGAGGTAGCCGACGTCCAACCGGCCGGTCGCCTGGTACCGCTCGACGTTGCGGTCCGCGATGAAGCGGTCCGGATTCACCGCCGCGAGGCCGAGCAGCGCCAGCACGGCGGTGGCGAGCACCAGCCGGGGCAGCCAGCCGCCGCGCAGCCGGAGCACGGCCACCCCGACCAGGACGAAGAGCACCCCGAGCCACACCTCGACGGTCGTCACGAAGAGCCGGAGCCGGGTCGCCCCGTACGCCTCGGTGTAGACCTGCATCCGGTAGAGCGCGGACGCCACGACGACCAGGCTGAGCAGGGTCAGCGTGCCGAGCAGGGCGCGGACCAGCATCCGGTCGGCCCGACTCGTGCGCGGCGCCCAGCGGACCGCGCCGCCGATCACCAGCAGGGTGAGCGCGGAGACCGCCAGCAGCTGCCAGAAGCCGCTGCGCGCGTACTGGGCGTAGCTCAGCCCGGCCGTGCGCAGCACGTGACCCGACCCGCCGAAGAGCACGGTCAGCTGCACCAGCACGAAGGCGGCGAAGAGCGCGTCCAGCGCGGCCAGCGGCAGCACCCACTCCATCCGGTGCACCGTCCGGGCCGGTCCGGACCGCAGGTCGCCCAGATCGGGTGGGCGGACCAGCAGGTACGCCCCGCCGAGCAGACCGGCGCCGATCAGGCCGAATCGCAGCGTCCAGCTGGTGACGCCGGAGAGCGAGACGTCCGGCAGCAGGTCGGTCAGCAGGTCGGCGAAGATGGCGTCGGCCGAGGAGAAGAGCAGACCGAAGAGGGCCAGCAGGCCGAGCGAGACCGCAACGCTGGCCAGGACGCGCCCGAACCTGCGCCCATCCGGACGGGTGCCGGCGAACCCGCGCGCCGCCCAGGGCAGGGCCCGGGCGGCTGCCGCCGGCGGCAGCACCATCGACACCAGCATCCCCCGCGGGGTACGGCCACCGGCCAGCGCGAGGCTCGCGGTCACCGCTGCGGTGAGCAGGCAGAGGACGAAGAGCCAACCGGCGGCGCGTACCGAGCCGACCGCGACCAGCGCGATGGTGGCGCCGGCCCAGGCGAGTCGGGACGCCCGCCCCGGTGCCCCCGTGGCACCGGGACGGACGTCCGGCTTCGCCGCCGGCAGCGCAGCCTCAGCCGGCGATGCTGACGTGGCCGGCCCTGCTGCCCCGACCGGCCCTGCTGCCCCGACCGGCGTTGCTGCCCCGGCCAGCGAGGCTGCCCCGGCCGGTGGCGCTGCGTCGGTGGGCGGTGCCTCGGCCGGTGTGCCGGTGGCCGGCGCCGGGGCGCCCGCGGTCGGCGGGGCGTCGGGCGCGACGGGAGGAGCTGCGGACGGCTTCGGTGGCGTGCCGGGTGCGGCTGCGGTGGGCGCCGACGGTGCCGACGCACTTGGCATGCCGACGGATGGGCCGGCGGACGGGCCGGGGCGGATCGCGGCGGCCGTGACCAGCGCCCCGGTGCCGGCGAGGGCGGCCAGCAACCATCCGGCGCCGGGACGGTCGAGCGGTACGACCGACGCGGCCACGGCGGCTGCCGCGGTCGCCGCGCCGAGGACCGCCGGATGGGCGGCGCCGGTCGGGCCGGGCCACCGTCGGCGGAGTGCCGACGGTACGGGTGGTGTGGCGGGCGGCCGGGGCTGCCCGCCGGTCGGCGGCATCGGCCCCCAGTTGCCGCCCCAGTTCCCCCCGTGCCCCGCCCAGTTCGCGCCGCCGGGCACGCCCCCCGCGGGCGCCCCCGGACGGCCGGCTCCCGGCCCGGACGGGAACCCCGGATGGCGGGCGCCCGGTCCCGGCGGCGGCGCCGGATGGCCGGCTACCGGCCCGGACGGTCGCGGGACCGGCTGTCCCGCCGCGGGACCGCCGGGCGGCGGTACGGCCGGGCCGGCCGTCGGCCCGCCGCCGGCCGCCGGAGCTGTCGGCTGCTGCGTGGCAGGAGCCGGCGGGGAGTTGCTCGGGGCGGGCGTCGGCCTCGCCGTCGGGTCGGTCATACCGCTTCCTCTCGGGTCGGTCCGGCACCGGGGATGGCCACCTGGATCCGGCAGCCGGGTCCGCCACCGGGCGTGGGTGCGGCGGGGTCGATCACCTGGATGCGGCCACCGTGCAGCTCCACGACCCACCGGGCGATGGCGAGGCCGAGGCCCGTCCCGCCGCCGGCGGCCCGGTCGCCGCGGCTGAACCGCTCGAAGACCCGGGAACGCTCGGCCGGCGGGATGCCCTGGCCCTCGTCGCTCACTTCGAGGTGCAGCTCGCCGGCGTGCTCCTCGGCGCTCACCCGCACCGTGCCGCCCGCCGGGCTGTGCCGGGCGGCGTTGTCCAGCAGGTTGGCGAGGACCTGGTGCAGGCGCCACGGGTCGGCGTGCACGGTCAGCGGCGCGGGCAGTTCCCGCGACCGGAAGTGGACGTCCAGCCCGGCGCCGGCGGCGCTCGCGCTGGCGTGCTCAACCGCCTCGTCCAGGAAGTCGGCGACGTCGATGTGGACCCGGCGCAGCGTCGCCACCCCCGCGTCGAGTCGGGAGAGGTCGAGCAGGTCGGCGACCAGGTGACCGAGCCGCTCGGTCTGCGCCAGCGCGGCCCGCAGGCTGGCCGGCTCGGCGGCGGCCACCCCGTCGACCATGTTCTCCAGCACGCCCTGCAACGCGGTGATCGGCGTCCGCAGCTCGTGGGAGACGTTCGCGATCAGCTCGCGCCGACGCTGGTCCGCGGCACCCAGGTCCTCGGCCATCTTGGTGAACGCCCGGGCCAGCTCGCCCACCTCGTCACGGGAGGTGGCCCGTACCCGCCGGGTGTAGTCGCCGCGGGCCATCGCGCCGGCCGCGGCGGTCATCTCGCGCAGCGGCGACGTCATCCCGTGCGCGAGGACCTGCGAGGTGAGCAGCGCGACGCAGATGGCGGTGGCCGCCGTCCGGACCGGCAGCCAGCCGATGGCGTACCAGAAGTAGGAGATCCCGGCCGCGCCGGAGGCGACCAGCAGGATCCCCAGCTTCAACTTGATCGACCGGACCGGGTCGAGCGGGCGGGGAAGCAGTTCGAGCACCCGGTCCAGCCGGGCGACCAGGGCGGGGCTCACGCCGGCACCTCCAGCGCGTAGCCGACCCCGTGCACCGTGCGGATCAGGTCGGCGCCGAGCTTGCGCCGCAGCGCCTTGACGTGGCTGTCGACGGTACGGGTGCCGGCACTGTCGGCCCAGCCCCAGACGTCGGCGAGCAGGGCCTCCCGGGGAAGCACCGTTCGGGGCCGAGCGGCGAGATGCACCAGCAGGTCGAACTCGGTCGGGGTGAGGTGCACCTCGGCGCCGGCCCTGCGGACCCGTCGCTCGGCCTCGTTGATCTCGATGTCGCCGAGTCGTAGGGCGGGTGCCGGCGCCGCGGCCGCCCGCTCGACCCGGCGCAGCAGGACGTGCACCCGGGCGGCCAGTTCGCGCATGGAGAACGGTTTGGTGAGGTAGTCGTCCGCGCCCACCGCGAGCCCGACCAGCAGGTCCGTCTCGTCGTCCCGGGCGGTCAACATCAGCACCGGCACGGCCCGGTCGGCCTGGATCCGCCGGCACACCTCCAGGCCGTCGAAGCCCGGCAGCATGACGTCGAGGACGACCAGGTCGTGCTGCCCGACCCGGAATCGTTCGACGGCGCTCGGGCCGTCGCCCGCGATGTCCACGGTGAAGCCTTCGGCGCGTAGCCGTGCGGCGACCGACTCGGCGATGGTCCGCTCGTCCTCGACCACCAGTACGCGGCGCTCTTTCATGAGGCCTGACTGTAGGGAGCCGCCGTGGAGATCAGTGGCTGGTGATGTGAACGATCTGTGGAGAACGGTCGGTCCGGGCCGGCCGCCGATCCGCGTGCCGCCGATCGGCCGATCGACGGATACCGGTCGCCGGATGTCCCTCCACGGTGGATACGAGGGGATTTATTCGCTGGTCACGGGGTTGCCGGCATAGATGGCCACCCCTAGTCTGAGCAGGCTGTTTCCTGTCCCCTCGTCTCCCCCGGGGCCTCTCATGCGCGCACTCCGCACCCTGCTCTCCGTAGCCGCCGCCGGAGCTTGTGCGCTGGCCGGGCTGCCGGCTTCGGCGCCCGTCGCGTCGGCCGCCTCGGCACCCGCCGCGGCCGCCGAATCGGTCGTCGGGATGTACTACCCGCTGGCGCCGGAGCGGCTGATGGACACTCGCAGCGGCCTCGGCGGTCGGACCGGCCCGCTGCGGGCCCGCGAGGTGGTCGACCTCCAGGTCGCCGGCCGGGGTGGCGTGCCGGCGAGCGGCGTCGGCTCGGTGGTGCTGAACGTGACGGTGACCGGCCCGACCGCGAACAGCTACCTGACCCTCTACCCGGGCGGCCAGGCCCGGCCGACCGCGTCGTCGATCAACTTCGCGCCCGGCTGGCTGGGGTCCAACAACGTCACGGTCAAGCTCGCGGCGGACGGCCGGGTCGCCATCTACCACCACGACGGCAGCACGCAGGTCGTGGTCGACGTGGTCGGCTTCTACGCCGGCAGTGACACGGTGCAGAGCAGCCACGGCCGGGGCGGCCAGTACCAGCGGGTGACCCCGACCCGGCTGGTCGACACCCGGCAGGAGCGCGGCGCGATCGAGGAGAACACCCGGATCAACCGTTGGGTCGACCTCGGTCCGTCCAGCCCACGGGTGCGGGCGCTGGTCCTCAACATCACCGCCGTCGCGCCCGCCGAGTCGGGCTTCCTCAGCGCCTGGGCCGGTGACAGCCCGGTGCCCACCTCGTCGACGGTGAACTACGGCGCCGGCAAGGTGGTGCCGAACCTGGCCTACGTGCGGACCGCGACCTGCCACGACTGCGGTCCCTGGTACGGCGTGCCGATCTTCTCGGTCTACACGCTCCGCTCCACCAACATCGTGGTCGACCTGGTCGGGGTGATCGACGACGGATCGCTGGCGGGTGGGCTGCGATTCACCCCGCTGAGCCCCACCCGGATCGTGGACAGCCGCAGCAACCTGGGCACCTCGGGGGCGCTCGGTGCGAACGTGACCCGCCGGGTCGTCACCCCGGCCGCCCTGGTCACCGCCGCCACCCAGGTGCTGGCGCTGAACGTGACGGCGGTCGCGCCGAGCATCAACACGGTGGTCACCGTCTGGCCCGCCGACGCGGGGCTGGCGAAGCCGACCGCGAGCAATCTGAACCCGGCGGCCGGGCAGATCGTCTCCAACGCCGTGTTGAGCGGCATCGGCCCGCAGGACGCGTTTCAGGTGCACAACCTCGCCGGCAGCACCCATCTGGTGGCCGACGTGGTGGGCACCTTCCAACTGCCGACCGGCACCTCGCCGGCCGAGCCGATGCGGGTCATCGCCACCGGCGGCTACTGACCACGTTTCGGCCACCACACCCCGGCCGAACGGGTCGAGGTGCCGCCCCGGCCGGGGCCTGCCTTGCCGCGCATGATCACCAGCTCCTAGGGTGTGTCGACGCATTTCCGTCCATCGTTCTCCGGGGGATCCACATGCGAACAGTTCGCGGCCTGCTCAGCTTGGGGGTGGCCCTGGTCGCCACCTGCGCGCTGACGGCGGCGCCGGCCGCCGCCGTGCCGTCGCGCACGTCGCAGGCGGCTGTCGACGTCACCGGCACCTACTACCCGGTCGCCCCCACCCGCCTGATGGACACCCGCGAAGGTCTGGGCGCGCCCGAGGCCAAGGTCGGACCGTCGGGCACGGTGGACCTGCAGGTGGCCGGGCGCGGCGGCGTGCCGGCCAGTGGTGTCGGCGCGGTCGTCGTCAACGTGACGATCACCGGCCCGACGGCGGACAGCTTCGTCACCCTCTATCCGGCCGGCCAGCCCCTGCCGAACGCCTCGTCGGTCAACTTCGCGGCGGGCTGGTTGGGCTCGAACAACGTCACCGTCAAGCTCGGCACCAGCGGCAAGGTGAGGGTGTTCAACCGCAACGGCCACACGGATGTCGTGGTCGATGTGGTGGGGTTCTACGCCGCCGACAACACTCTCGCGAGCCGGGGCATGGGTTCCCGCTACCACCCGTACCGCGCGAACCGGATCTTCGACAGCCGGACCGACCCGAACACCGGCGGGCTGAAGCGGTCGGCGGGCAGCTACCTGAACCTGACCAGGCTGCTCGGCGGGGACAACCCACATGCCCGAGCGCTGGTCCTCAACATCACCGTGGTCGATCCGGAGTCCGACGGCTTCGTCACGGCCTGGTCGGGTGACGGTCCGGTGCCCACCGCCTCGACCGTCAACTTCCGCGCCGGCACCGTCACGCCCAACCTGGCGTACGTGCAGACCCGGCCCTGCGACGGGTCGCTCTGCTCCCCGGAGGGCGCGCCGGCCTTCACGATCTACACCTCGGCCCGTGCCCACATCATCGTCGACGGTTTCGGGATGATGGACGACGGGACGCTGCTCTTCGGCCGCCGCTTCCAGGCACTGAACCCGACCCGGATCGTCGACACCCGCACCGGCCTGGGAACGGCGGGCGCGCTCGGCGCCGGGGACACCCGCAAGGTGGCGCCGCCGCCGGCGATGGGGACCAACGAGGAGATCGTCCTGGTGACGAACGTGACCGCCGTGGCGCCGACGGGGAACACGGTCGTCACGGTCTGGCCGGCCGACTGGCCCGACTTCGGTACGCCGGAAGCCAGCAACCTCAATCCGGCGATCGGGCAGACCGTTTCCGGGGCGGTGCTGAACGAGCTCGGGCCGTACGGCAAGTTCCACGTGCGCAACCACGCGGGCAGCGTTCACCTGGTCATGGACGTGACGGGTCGGTTCTACTGGCCGTGACGCGCGGAACGTGAAAAGGGCGCCCGGGTCGGGGACCCGGGCGCCCTTTTCGTCACTCCAGACCGGCGCGCTCCGGTCGGGCCGAGGCGGAGCCGAGCCAGGTGTGCGGGTTGCCGTACCAGCACCAGCCGAGCTTCGGCGCACCCTGACTGATCCAGATCGCCGGCACCCGCTTGTCGCCGCAGCGCGAGCCGACCAGCGAGAAGCACTTGTTCCTGGCGAGCGCGGCCGGGTACAGCGTGACGAAGGCGAGCCCCTCGTCGATGGTGAGCGGCAGCCGGCCCTGGCCGGTGATCACCTCCATCGCCGACGAGGGGGCGAGGTTCAGCGTCTCCTCGTCACCTCGATCGACGTCGAAGAGCAGGTACGCGGGACCCGCCGGCACCTCCAGCTCCTTGATCGGGTCGAACCGGGCCAGGTCACCCTCGGCGTAGTGCCGGTCCAGGAAGCCGGGCTTGCGCTTGCCGGCGAGCGTGGTCAGCGCCAGCCGGTCCTCGACCGGCACCAGCTCGCGGGTGATCACCAGCAGGAACGGCACCCGCCCCTCGGTCGGGGCCGGCAGGCCGGCCGCGCCGGCGACGGCCGCCGCCCGCAGCGGTTCGACCAGCCCGCGGAAGTCGTCGGCGGTCAGCTTGGCGAGGGCGGGGTAGTTCAGCTCGACCAGTCGGTCGAGCTGGCGGTCGAACTCGGTTCCGGCGTCGAACGGGGCGTCTGTCACGGCGGCCTCCCTCAAGTCGTACGGCCTACCGTACAGCGTACGGCGAGAGACGTCCTATTCCCGGTCTACCGGTTCCAATCCTGTTTCGCCGCACGGACCAGCTTGTCCTTGAGTTCCCGGGTGTGCCGCCGGCTGACCGGCAGCTCGGTGCCGTCGATCACCACCACGTAGCCGGAGTTGACCAGCCGCAGCTCGGCGATGAGCTTCAACTGCACCAGGTACGAGCGGTGGATGCGGACGAACCCGGCGTCCGCCCACCGCTCGGCGAGGGTCGCCAGGGACACCCGGACCAGGTGTGAGCCGTCCGCGGTGTGCAGCCGAGCGTAGTCGCCCTGCGCCTCCACCCAGCGCACCGCCGAGCGGGGCAGCATCCGGGTGGTGCCGGCCAGCTCGATCGGGATCGTCGGATCCTCCTCGGCCCGGGCCAGCGCCGCCGGGTGCGACGGAACCACCCGGGAGCCCATCACCCGGCGCAGCGACTCGGCCAACCGCTCGGCGCGCACCGGCTTGCGCACGTAGTCGGTCGCACCCAGGTCGAACGCGTCGACCGCGCCGTCGTCGTAGGCGGTGACGAAGACGATCGCCGGCGGCCGGGCGAACCGGCGCAGCACCCGGGCCAGCTCCATCCCGTCCAGGCCGGGCATCCGGATGTCCAGGAAGACCACGTCCATGTCGCCGTCGCGCAGCAGCCGCAGCGCCTCCGTCGCGTCCCCGGCGGTGTGCAGCCGGGCCACCCGGGGGTCGGCCCGCAGGTGGTAGGCCAGCTCGTCCAGTGCCGGCGGCTCGTCGTCGACCGCCAGCACCCGCAGAAAACCCGGTGCGCTCATGACCCGGCCCGTACGCCGGGGTGGAACTTCGGCACCCGCATGCTGACCTTCGTGCCGGAGCCCAGGCCGGTCTCGACGACCAGGCCGAACCCGTCCCCGAAGACCGACCGGAGCCGCTCGTCGACGTTGGAGAGCCCGACGTGCTGGCCGGAATCGTCCCCCGGGTCGCCGGAGCTGCGGGCCAACTCGGCGATGCCGGCGGTCAGGCTGGTCGGATCCATCCCCACCCCGTCGTCCTCCACCGTGATGTGGCATTCGGCGCCGGCGTCCCGGGCCTCGATGCTCACCATGCCCGTGCCGGGCTTGCGGGACAACCCGTGCCGGACGGCGTTCTCGACCAACGGTTGAAGGCAGAGGAACGGCAGGGTCACCGGCAGCACCTCCGGCGCGATCTGCAACCGCACCTGGAGCCGGTCGCCGAACCGGGCCCGCTCGATGGTCAGGTAGCGGTCGATCGACCGCAGCTCCTCGGCCAGCGTGGTGAACTCACCGTGCGCCCGGAACGAGTAGCGGGTGAACTCGGCGAACTCCAGGATCAGCTCGCGGGCCCGCTCCGGGTCGGTCCGGACGAACGAGCCGATCGCGGTCAGCGCGTTGTAGATGAAGTGCGGGCTGATCTGGGCGCGCAGCGCGCGGATCTCGGCCCGGGCCAGCCGCTCCCGGGACGAGTCCAGCTCGGCCAGGGCGAGCTGGTTGCCGGCCCAGTGCGCGGTCTCCAGGGTCGCCTGCACCAGACCGGGCGCCGGCGGGCCGTCGGCGATCGCGACCAGCGCCCCGACCACCCGCCCGTCCGCGCCGGTCAGTGGCGCGACGACCGCCCCGCGTACCGGGCAGTCGACCCGGTCGCAGTGCAGCTCCGACTCGCCCAGCACCGTGGAGCGCTCGGTCGCCACCGCCCGCCGGGCCGCGCCGAGCAGCTGCTCGCCGTGGTGCCCGCCGCGCCCGTCGAGGGCGAGCAGCTCCGACCGGTCGGTCAGCGCCAGGCCGACCGCGCCCACCAGGGCCCGCAGATGACGTACGGCCTTCGCCGCGCCCGCCGGGCTCAGGCCGGTACGCAGCGGCTCGGCGGCCAGCCCGGCGGTGTGCAGCACCTCGTAGGTGGCCCGTTGGGTGGCGGTGGCGATGCCCCGGCGGGCACGTAGCCGGCCGACCGCGAACAGTGCCGCAGCCAGCGCGCTGACCAGCGACACGACACCGAGCACGGCCGAGAGGTTGCCACCCACGCCCAGATCCTGGCCGTTCGGCGGCGGCTACGCCATCCCTCAGTACGCGCCCTTGCGGGCGAGCACCACCCCGACGGTGCGCCAGAGGATGCTCAGGTCGTACGCGAGCGACCAGTTGTCGACGTAGTAGAGGTCCAGCCGGACCGCCTCGTCCCAGGAGAGGTCGGAACGTCCGGAGACCTGCCAGAGGCCGGTCATGCCGGGCCGGACGAGGAGCCGCCGGCGTACGTCGCCGAGGAAGTCGCCGTCGTCGGCCGGCAGCGGACGCGGGCCGACCAGCGACATCTCCCCCCACAGCACGTTGATCAGCTGGGGCAGCTCGTCGAGCGAGGAGGCGCGCAGGAAGCGGCCCACCGGGAAGACCCGCGGATCCTGCTTCATCTTGAAGAGCATGCCGTCGGTCTCGTTCTGGTCGACCAGACTGGCCAGCCGGTCCTCGGCGTCGACGTACATGGTGCGGAACTTCCACACCCGGAACGTTCGTCCCTCGTGCCCCACCCGGGGCTGGCGGAAGAAGACCGGTCCACGGTCGGAGATCTTGATCGCCACCGCGACGGCCACGAAGAGCGGGACCAGCAGCAGCAACCCGAGCCCGGCAGCCACCCGGTCCATCAGGTTCTTGGCCAGCAGCGCCGGGCCGGAGAGGGTCGGCTCCTCGACGTGCAGCAGCGGCAGGCCCTCGATCGGCCGGATGTGCACCCGGGGGCCGGCGATGTCGGTGAGCTGCGGGGCGACGACCAGGTCGACGCCGGAGCCTTCCAGCTGCCAGGCCAGCCGGCGCAGCTCGCCCGGCTCGGCGCTGGCCGAGCCGCAGACCGCGATGGTGTCGCCGCCCACCTCGCGCACCAGGGCGAGCACGTCCCGCCCGGCGTACACCGGGACCGGGGTCTGCATCCCCCGGGCGGCGGCGTAGCCGTCGGTGATGTGGATCGCGACCGGCACCAGGCCGGCGGCCGGGTTGCGGGTGACCGCGGTGTAGACCTCCAGGCACTCCGGCAGCGTCCCGACCAGCACCATCCGGTGCCCGCCTTGACCGATGTTGCGCCGGATCACGTGCAGCACGAAGCGGGCCAGGATCCGGCCGAGCAGGATCAGCAGCAGCGCGCCGAGCAGCGCGGTGCCGACCGTGTAGCGGGAGAGCGACGTCTTGGTGGCGAAGGCGAGGAAGGAGACGGTGGCCGCGACGGCGACACCGGCCCGGATGACCCGTTTGTACTCGTCCGGGCCGAGCCCCAGGTAGCGCCGGTCGTAGGCCCGGTTGCCCCAGAGGATCACCACCCAGCCGAGCGGCAGCAGCACGAAGGCGACGGTGAAGAACCAGGTCGGGTCCTGCTGGGCGTTGTAGAAGCCGGACCGGGCCTGGTCGAAGGTGTGGATGGCGGTGAAGCTGGCGAACGCCGCCGCGGCGAAGTCGAGCAGCAGCAGGACGGCCGTGTAGGGACGGTGCCAGCGGGAGACGCGACGCCGGGCCCGGGCCCAGGCGGACCGGGGTACGCCGTTGTGCGACGGCGGTGACGGCGGCTGGATCTCGAAGCTGTCGACGTGCCGCACGAGTTTGCTCCGGCCTTCGTTGGTTACCGGGCGCTGGAGGCTTGTCGTCACCTCACCCATGTCCTCCCGCATGACCCGCGCCGCTCACTCGCCGTGAGGGCTCGAGTCGCCCACCGTTCCAGTCTCCCACGCGGGCCCCGGCCGGACGCCGACCCGAAGGACTTTGCGACCGATGGTGCCGGCGGGCGATCTGGCCGGCTCCACGCCATATCAGAAGCCGGGGACCGAGTCACTATACCGATGGATGGCGGGGTCGGAAGAACTCCCGACCGGGACCTTCGGCGCGCTCCAGTCGATTCCGCTCCGTAACCGGCGAGTGGCCTTACTCACCGTACAAGCCGCGACAACCGTCGGTCAGCCAGCGGCTTGCCGGCGGTCTGGCAGGTCGGGCAGTACTGCAGGCTCGAGTCGGCGAAGGAGACCTCCCGGACGGTGTCCCCGCAGACCGGACAGGGCAGCCCGGTCCGGGCGTGGACCTTGAGCCCGGAGCGCTTCTCACCCTTCAGCTCCGCCGCCCGCTGACCCATCGACCGGTCGACCGCGTCGCCCAGGACCTGCCGGGTCGCCGCGTGCAGGGTTGCCAGTTGGCCGTCGGTGAGCTTGTTGGTGAGCGCGAACGGCGACAGCTTCGCCGCGTGCAGGATCTCGTCGGAGTAGGCGTTGCCCACCCCGGCCAGCACCGACTGGTCCGTCAGCACCCCCTTCACCTGGCCGCGCCGGCTGCGGAGCCGCTCGGCGAAGGTGGGCAGGTCGGCGGCGAGCGCGTCCGGGCCGAGCTTGGCCACCCCCGGCACCGCCGCCGGATCGGTCACCAGGTAGGCGGCGAGCTTCTTCTGGGTGCCGGCCTCGGTGAGGTCGAAGCCGGAACCGTCGTCGAGACGGACCCGCACGGCGATCGGGCCCTTGCCGGGGCGCAGCGGCGCCGCGGACGGGAAGGCCTCCCGGTAGTGCAGCCAGCCGGCCCGGGCGAGATGGACCACCAGGTGCAGGTCGCCGTCGAAGAGCACGTCGAGGAACTTGCCGTGCCGCCGGGCGTCGACCACCGCCCGGCCGGCGACCGCGGTCGGCGCCGGGTCGTACGTCTTTAGGGCGCTGATCGCGGCGACCTCGAGCCGGTCGACCCGCCGCCCCACCGCGCGCTGCCGCAGGTACCCCGCGAGCGCCTCAACCTCCGGTAGTTCGGGCACGACACAACGGTAGCCTTCTTTCCGGTGAGCGCGAGGAATGAGCTTGCGAGTCCCGCAGTCGCGAACGAAAGGCGAGCTCCGTGAGAATCGTGGTGGCGCACAACCGGTACCGGGAAGCCCAGCCCTCGGGCGAAAACACCATCGTCGACTCGGAGATCGGCCAGCTCACCGCCGCCGGTGTCGAGGTGCTGCCGTTCATCCGCAGCTCGGACGAGATCCCGTCGATGTCGAAGGCGGCGAAGGCGCTGCTGCCGATCTCGCCGATCTGGGCGCCGCGGGCCCAGCACGACCTGAGCCGGCTGCTCACCGAGCACCGGCCGGACGTGCTGCACCTGCACAACCCGTACCCGTTGCTCTCGCCCTGGGTGGTGCGGACCGCGCACCGGCACGGCGTGCCGGTGGTGCAGACGGTGCACAACTACCGGCAGGTCTGCTCCTCGGGGATCTACTTCCGCGACGGCGTGATCTGCCAGGACTGCAAGGGCCGGGCGCTGGGCGTACCGGCGATCAAGCACCGCTGCTACCGCGACTCGGCGGCGCAGAGCGCGCTGATGGCGACCACCCTGGCCGTGCACCGGGGCACCTGGCGGTCGGTGGACCGGTACATCGCGCTCACCTCGGCGATCGCCGACCACCTGCGTGACTACGGCATTCCGGACGAACGCATCGTGGTGAAGCCGAACGCCGTGCCGGATCCGGGCCGGCCCGCGCCGCTCGGCGACGGGTTCCTCTACATGGCCCGGCTCTCCCCGGAGAAGGGCGTCGACCTGCTGCTGGACGCCTGGCGTCGGCATCCGGTGGGCGCGCTGGGCACGCTGCGGGTGGCCGGCGACGGCGAGCTGCGCCCGCTGGTCGAGGCAGCCGCCGCCGAGCGCCCCGACGTGGTCTACCTGGGCCAGCTCGACCGGGCCGGGGTGCGCGCGGCGGTCGAGGCCAGCGCGGTGGTGATCGCCGCGTCGATGTGGCACGACGTGCTGCCGACCGTGATCATCGAGGCGCTGGCCAGCGGCCGGCCGGTGCTCGGCACCGCGCTCGGCGGCATTCCGTACCTGGTGGGGGCGGACGCTCCGCGCGAGCCGGCCGGCACCGGGCCGGCCGAGGTCGCCTCCGCCGTCGCCGGGGGCGGCGGGTCGCCGATGCCGGCCGGCATCGAGGCGGGAGAGGCCGGCTGGGTGGTGGCCCCGGAGCCGGCCGCGCTGGCCGCCGCCCTGCCGATCGCCCGGGCCGGGGCCGCCGCGCTCGCCCCGGCCGCGCGGACCCGCTACGAGCGGACCTTCCACCCCGACGTGGTCACCAAGCAGCTCATCGACATCTACGCCGGCCTGTCCCGCAGCCCGAGTCGCGCCTGACCCGCCCCGGCAAGATCACGCTCGATCCTGGGAAGAGGGGCTTCGGCGGCGGCCGGACGCCACTACTTCCCTGATCGAGCGCGATCAAGGGAGGGACGGGGGTCAGCGGAGCGAGGCGCGGGCGGAGAAGGCGATGCTGGCGAGCAGGAAGCCGCCGTTGACGACGGTGAAGGCGACCATCACCCAGAGCGCCAGCGCCGGGGCGAGCAGGAGCACCAGCGCGGCCACGAAGATCACCGCGCCGTAGTCGCGGACCAGCTTCACCAGCCGGACCGGCAGCGAGGTCGAGGTGACCATGCTCGCCGCGTTCGGGCCGGCCTGCATCACCGAGGTGACCAGGTTGACCATCCAGGTGCCGGCGAAGGCGGCAACCAGCCAGGTCGGGGTGGACGGCTGCTGGGCCACCGCGGTCGCGGCGAGCGCCGCGACCAGGGCGATCTGGGCGGCAACGTCGCAGAGCACGTCGATCCGGGCGCCGGCCGCGCTGCGCTGGTCGGTCACCCGGGCGAGCTGACCGTCCGCGCAGTCCAGGGCGTACGCCACCTGCCAGCCGACCAGCGCGATCACGCCGACCACCCAGGCCGGCACGTCGCCCGTGGCCACCGGGCCGGCGAGCGCGACCACGGTGACCGAGGTGGCCAGGCCGAGCACCAGGTTGGTGAGGGTCAGCGCGGTCGGGGGCAGCCCCATCCGGTGCGCGCCGACCGCGAAGGCGGCGCCCAGCCACTGGCTGATCGACTCGCTGAACAGCCCACCGCCCCGGTTCGTCCGGTGGAAGTCGGCCGCGGTCGGCCGGGACGGCTCAGCCAAGGTGGTCACGAAGGGCGTCAACATAGTCTCCAAGCCGGGTCCGCAGGCCGTCGGCGGACAGCGAGAGGTGTTCGAGGATGGTGTACCGGTCCGGTCGGGTGCCGGGCGCGTAGTGCACCGCTTCGACGAACTGGTCGTCGGTCAGCCCCAGCTCGGCCGGGGTGACGGCGAGGCCGTGGCGGCGCAGGCAGCGGGCGAGCTGGCTGAACCGCTCGGGGTCGCCGCGGAGGAACGTGCAGAACAGGGCGCCGATCCCGACCTGCTCGCCGTGCGAGGCGGTGCCGGGAAAGAGGTGGTCGATGGCGTGCGAGATCTCGTGGTCACCGCCGCTGGCCGGGCGGGTCGACCCGGCCACCGAACTCGCGATCCCGCCGAGGATCAGCGCCTCGGCGAGCGTGGTGAGGAAGCCGTCGTCGGTGATCTTGCCCGGGTGGTTGATCAACGCCTCGGCACCGGTCCGGGCCAGGGTCACCGCGAGGCCGTCGATCGGCTCGCCCCGGACCTCGTGGGCCAGTTCCCAGTCCGCGCAGGCGTTCACGTTGCTGACCGCGTCGCCGATGCCGGCCTGGGTCTGCCGGTCCGGGCCGTTCTCCACGAAGTCCAGATCGACGATCACCGCGATCGGGATGTGCACCCCGTAGGAGCCCTTGCCGCCCTCGTGGTCCAGCGAGGCCGTCGGCGAGGCGATGCCGTCGTTGGCGAGGCTGGTCGCCACGGTCACCATCGGGATGCCGTACCGGGTGGCCGCGTACTTCGCGGTGTCGATGGTCCGGCCGCCGCCGATGCCGACCACGGCGTCGTAGGACCGGGACCGGAGCCGGTCACCGAGCTCGTTCGCGGCGTCGATGGTGCCGCCGGCGACGGTGAACACGTCGGCCGATCCCAGACTGGGCCGGCACAGCTCGACGATCTTCTCACCCTGACCGGGGCCGACCACCACCGCGACGTCGCCGCCCGCCGAGATCCGCCGGTCGGCGAGGAGCGGACCCAGGTCCGCCACCGCACCCCGCCGGACCTCGATCAACAGCGGGGTGTTGACCGTACGGGCTAGTAGTGGCACGCGATCTCCCGGGCCCGGGCCAGGTCGGCGTGGTTGTCGACCTCGACCCAGGACACGTCGCCGATCGGGGCCGCCCGCACCTCGCCGCCGCGGTCAGCGAACTCCTGGTAGCCGTCCTCGTAGTAGAGGTTCGGATCCCGCCGCCAGGTCGCCTCCAGCGCGTCGGCGAGCGCGTCGGCCACCTGCGGCTCGATCAGGGTCGCGCCGATGTACTCCCCGTACGCCTCGCCCGGGTCCATCACCTTGGTGATCCGGGTGAGCTGACCGGCCGCGTCGAAGGTGGTCTTCATCTCCTCCTCGGCGAGCGGCTTCAGCGTGTCGACGGCGAGCAGGATGCCCGGTCCGCGCTCGGCGAGCAGCGTCTTCTCCACGCTGACCGGGTGCACGGTGTCGCCGTTGACCAGCAGCACGCCCCGGCTGAAGTGCTCCCGGGCCAGCCAGAGCGAGTAGGCGTTGTTCCACTCCTCGGCCTTGTCGTTGTGCACCAGGGTCAGCGTGACGCCGTACCGCTTCTCCAGGTCGGCCTGCCGCTCCCGGACCGCGTCGGCCGCGTAGCCCACCACGATCACGATTTCGGTCAGCCCCACCTCGGCGAGGTTGCCCAGCGCGATGTCCAGGATCGTGACGTCACCGTCCACCGGGATCAGCGCCTTGGGCAGCGTGTCGGTGTACGGGCGCAGCCGGCGCCCCGCCCCGGCCGCCAGCACCATCCCGATCATGCGACATCTCCCGTCGTACATCTCCCGTTCACCGGTGGAGGATAGCGCCGGGCGCGGGTGCGGCTCCGGCCAACCGGGTCAGCCGGGCAGCGCCGCCAGATCGGCGAGCATGATCAGGCGCTCCTCGGCGGTCAACACGGTGTAGGGGCCGGCCGCCCGGCGGTCGGTCTCCAGCTCGATCGCCTGCCGCTCGGGACCGGGCGACAGGGCGGCCACGCTGGGCGCGGTGTGCCCGGCGGCGGCCCACGACGCGGCGTACGCGTCCGCCCGCTGGTGACGCAGCGTGTCGAGCCGGTTGAGCAGCAGCACGCCGGGCGGGGTGCCGTCCGGCTCGTGCGGGGGCGCCAGCGCGGCGAACGCCGTGCCCTCCGTCGCGCCGTTCTCCTCGGCGAGCACCAGCGCGTACGCCAGCAGCCGGCCAAGCGCCGCGACCAGCCGGAGCACCCGATCCTCGTGGCCGGCCCACAGCTCGCCCGTGACCTCGCCGTGCAGATGGTGCAACTCGGCCAGGAAGGTGGCGCCCCGCTCGGTGGCGGAGAGCCCGCCGTCCGGCCGGCGGTGGATCATGCCGTGCGCCACCTGCTTGTCCAGCGCCCGCTGGCAGGTCGCCGGGTCCCGGTGCCGGGTGAGCGCGGCGAACCCCGGCCCGTCGACCGCGCCACCGGGCGCGGCGAGCCGGGTGCGGAACTCCACCAGGAAGCTGGTCGCCGCCGGCCCCCCGTACCGTTGGCACAGCTCCGCGCCACCGCCGTCGCGGGCGGCGCGCATGCCGGCGGCGACGGCCCGGTCCACCGCCGGGGCGGCCAGCCCGGCGAACCGGTGCGGCCCCAGCTCGACGGCCTCGTTCACCGACTGGTCGAACGCAGGGCGGCGAACGCCTCCTCCGCGATCCGGCGGATCAGCCCGTCGTTGACGTGCCGATGCTCGTCGAGGAGGTCGAGGTCCTGTTCGCCGAGCCAGCGGAACTCGGTGTGCTTGCCCGCCTCCAACCGGGGCCGGTCGAGATCCCCGTCGACCCGGACCAGCCAGTCGCTCTCCACCCGTGGCAGGCCGTCGTCGCCGACGTAGCGGTATTCGCCGACCGGGCCGAGCATCTGCGCGACGGTCCAGCCGGTCTCCTCGGTCACCTCCCGGCGCAGCGCCGCCTCGACGTCCTCGCCGGGCTCCAGGTGGCCACCGACCACGTCCCAGCAATCGGGAAAGAGCCGTCGCTCCGGGGATCGGCGCTGGAAGAAGATGCGGCCGTCGTCGCGGACGATCAGGGCGCCGGCGCAGCGCAGAGGCTCGGTGGACACGCTCCGACATTAGCGAGCCCACCGGCGTGGCGACGACGCCCGGTCTTGTCCCGGCAACATCGACGGCCCACCATGTCCGTACCGGATGCCACCGTCCCAAAGGGGTGATGCGTGATGCAGGTACGGGAAGCGATGTCCAGCCAGGTTCTCGTGGTCGGGCCGGAGCACACGCTCCGTCAGGCGGCGACGATGATGTCGACCCGCGGGATCGGGTCGGCGGTCGTGATCGACCCGGACTCCGAAGGGATCGGGATCATGACCGAACGTGATGTGCTCAACGCCATCGGTGCCGGGTTGGACTGCGACGTCGAGCGCACCGGCGCGCACCTGACCTGGGACGTGGTCTACGCCGGGCCGGACTGGACGTTGGAGGAGGCGGCCGCGGCGATGGCCCGGGGCGGCTTCCGGCACTTGGTGGTGCTCGACGGCCGTGAGGTGGCCGGGGTGATCTCGGTCCGCGACATCATGCGGGTCTGGGCGGCCAGCCGGATGATCGCGACGAGCTGAGCCGGCCTCCGGCCCGGGGCCGGCCACCGGCCCCAGGGCCGACGGCCGGCGTCGGGTCGCCCGGTGCCCGCAGGTGTGCCGGGCCGGATCGACGGGTAAGGATTCCCTGCGGGAAGCGGAGACGCCGCGACCGCGGGGGAGGGCGTCATGCGTAGCGCGGAGCGGCTGGTCGAGCAGCAGTACGCCATGCTCCTGCGGCGGGACGTCGCCCGGCTGCCGGACCTCTACGCCCGGGACGCCTTCTATGCGATGCCCGGCGTCACGGTGCGCCCGATCGAGCTGCCCGCCCTGCTGCGTACCTGGACCGGCGCCTTCCCCGACCTGCGGGTGGACCCGACCGGTCGGGTGCAGACGGCCGGTGGGGCGGCCGTGGAGCAGCGGCTCACCGGCACCCACACGGGCGTGCTGCACTCACCGTTCGGCACGGTCGCGCCGACCGGGCGGACGGTCAGCTGGGACATGGTGGACGTGGTCCGGGTCCGGCGAGGACGGATCGCCGCCTGGCGGTCCTACTTCGACTGGGGCCAGCTCCTGGCGGAGCTCGGGCTGCATCTTGAAGGGCTTTCCCGCGAGCCGCAGCACGACCCGCTCGCCCTTCCGGTCTGACTTGCCGCCCACCGGGTCTGCCCAGGTCACCCGACCCGGTGGCTCAGGATGCGGACATCGCCGTGCCGTCCGCGTGCCCCCCGTCGCCGCCCGTACGCTCAACAGCCATGACCGCCGAGCAGCTGATCTCCTTCGCCCGTGGGGCTCCGTCGCTGGACATCGTCGATGTCGAGGGGCTGAAGGCCGCCGCCGTCCGCGCGTTCGACGCCGATCCCGCAGGGGTCACCGCGTACGGGACCTCCGTCGGCTACCCGCCCCTTCGGAAGTGGATCGCGGAGAAGCACGGGGTGACACCCGAGCAGGTGCTGGTCACCAACGGCTCGTTGCAGGCCGACGCCTTCCTCTTCGACCACCTGATCCGCTCGGGTGACGCGGTGGTGGTCGAGCGCCCGACGTACGACCGGACGCTGCTCAACCTGCAGCGGATGGGCAGCGAGCTGCACGGCGTCTCGATCCAGCCGGACGGTCTGGACACCGCCGAGCTGCGCAAGCTGCTGGAGTCCGGGGTCCGCCCCCGGCTGGCGCACATCATCCCGAACTACCAGAACCCGGCCGGCGTGACGCTCTCCCTGGAGAAGCGGCGTGAGCTGCTCGACCTGGCCGCCGAGTACGAGTTCACCATCTTCGAGGACGACCCGTACGCCGACATCCGGTTCCGGGGCGAGGCGCTGCCGTCGATGCTCTCGCTGGACACCCGCAACGTCGTGGTGCACGCGTCCAGCTTCACCAAGACGGTCTGCCCCGGGGTCCGGGTGGGCTACCTGGTCGGCCCGACGGACCTGATCGCGGACATCGCCAGGAACGCGACCAGCCTCTACATCTCCCCGGGCATGGTCGCCCAGGCGATCGTGCACCAGTTCTGCGTCTCCGGTGAGATCGACCGCTCGATCGAGACGGTCCGGGCCGCGCTGGGCGAGCGGGCCGCGGTGCTCGCCGAGTCGCTGCGCCGGCACATCCCGCAGGCCCGGTTCGTCGAGCCGGACGGTGGCTATTTCCTCTGGGTGGAGTTCCCGGACGACGTGCTGGTCGACCGGCTCGCCCCGGCGGCCGCCGAGCGCGGGGTGGCCGTGGTCAAGGGCAGCGACTTCGTGGTCGACGGCGGACAGCACGCCCTGCGGCTCGCCTTCTCGGCGGTCACCGCCGACAAGATCGACGAGGGCGTCCGCCGGTTGGCCGAGGCAGTGGCGGCGGTTCGCGGCTGAAATCTGTCGGGTTTCCGACAGAACGACCGCGCTGGCCGTTCCGGGACTCCCGCCCGGGCGGCCGGCGGCCCACAATGCTGCGAGCGTCATTCACCACGTGTAGCGGACGTCACCCCCCGACCCCGGCACCCTGCGTGCCGGCCGGCGGGCCGGGTCGACGGCCGCGACCGACACGACGAATGGCGTGACCAGCACAACCCCCCGCCCCCACAGGGCGCCGGGTGGGCCGCGTCGTCCCCTCACCCCCCGAAGCGACCCGGCCCGCCCGGCCCCGCCCGCTCACCCGGTCGTCACGGGCGGTGACGGCGTCGTGCGGCGTAACCTGCAAGCCGCAGCGGAGCGTGGAGAGGGGGGCGCGATGACGGATCGGGCGGAGCGGGGCCGGACAACCCCACAGCAGAGCGGGCGAGGGCTCCGACCGAGAGCCTGGGCGGCCCCGGTCCGGGCGATGAGCCGGATCCTCAACGCCGACGGCTCCCCGCCCACCCCGGCCCCCGACGGTCCGGGGCGCAGCGGGGTCGTCGACTGCGCCCTGTACATCGACGGCAAGCGACAGCCCGGCGACTGGCACTACGCCGACGCGCTGGCCGCCGCCCGCCGGGCGGAGCACGGCTTCGTCTGGCTCGGGCTGCACCAGCCCGAGCTGACCGAGATGACCGCCATCGCGGACACCTACGGCCTGCACGAGCTCGCCGTCGAGGACGCGGTGAAGGCCGAGCAGCGCCCCAAGCTGGAGCAGTTCGGCGAGGTCAGCTTCCTGGTGCTGCGCACCGCCCGCTACTGCGAGCACGCCGAGCTGACCGAGAACTCAGAGGTGGTGGAGACCGGGCAGGTCATGCTCTTCATCGGCCCGAACTTCCTGATCAGCGTCCGGCACGGGGACGCCTGCCGGCTCTCGCCGGTCCGCGCCGACCTGGAGACCAAGCAGGACCTGCTGCTCCAGGGGCCGTGGGCCGTCGCCTACGCGGTCACCGACCGGGTGGTCGACCTCTACCTGGAGGTGGCCGACCAGCTCGAGGACGACCTGGACGTGCTGGAGGCCGAGGTCTTCGACCGCAACAGCCACGGGCGGATCCAGCGCATCTACCAGATGAAGCGCGAGCTGGTGGAGTTCAAGCGGGCCGTGGTGCCGCTGCAACGGCCACTGCTGACGCTGACCTCGCAGGTCAACCGGGAGGTGCCGAAGGAGATCCGGCGCTACTTCCGGGACGTGCAGGACCACCTCAGCCGCACCGTCGAGCAGGTCAACTCCTACGACGACCTGCTGAACTCCATCCTCCAGGCGCGGCTCGCCCAGGTCACCGTCGACCAGAACAACGACATGCGCAAGATCGCCGCCTGGGCCGCCATCGCCGCGGTGTGGACCGCCATCGCCGGCATCTACGGGATGAACTTCGATGACATGCCCGAGCTGAAGATGACGTACGGCTATCCGGTCGTGCTCGCCCTGATGCTCGCCATCTCGCTCGGCCTCTACCGGTGGTTCCGCCGCAACGGCTGGCTCTGACGCCGGGTCGGTCCGGCAGCCACTGGCGGACAAACTGGACCGGACGCGGAAGCGCCGGCGTTGCTGGGTGTGACCCCCGCCTCGCCGGCGCTTTCCGCTGATGCCGCGGTCAGCGGCGCCCGTTGGTGCGGGCGGTGTCCTTGCCCGTCGCCTTGCTGAGGTCGTCGGCCGGGCGGCCGGAGGTGTCCTTGGCGCCCTCGGCCACCGAGGGGACCTTCTCCGTCGGCTGGATCTTCGCACCGGTGCTGGTCGCGCCGGCCACCGCCGAGCTGCCGGCGCCGACCGGTCCGCCACCCAGGCCGGCGGACTTGTCGGCCATCTTGGCGCCGCCCGCCGTCGAGCGGGTCTGCACCTCGATGGTGTCGACCTCGTCACGCATCGGCTCGAGCGTGCGGTTGGGGTCGTACTCGGCCCACTCCTGCTGCTCCCGACGGCGTCGCATGGCCATCGCGCCGGCCAGGCCGGCGATCGCGCCGGCGGCGAGCAGGCCGGTCATCATCGAGCCACGACGACGCGGCTGCTTCTTCTTCCCGCTGATCCGCATGTTCCTCGACTTCGCCTTCCTGTTCATCGAGCCCGCCTGCACGGCGCCGTCGCGGGCCGCGGCGGCGAGCGGTGCGAGCGAGGTGAGCGTCGTCCCCCAGCCGGTCGCGGCGCGGTCACGCACCATCGCCGCCGTCGGTCCGACGTAGTCCCGCGCCGACCTGACCCGCGGGCCGACCGTCTTACCGGCACCCCTAGCGGCGTACGTCGCTGCCTGCATCAGGTGACTGACGCTCTGGTTCAGCTCGGCCTTCGCGAGCTGTCCCTGGGACTTGCGTCGACCCATTCCAAACACGGTCCCACCTCCTGGGAGTTGTTCCTTCGTCATCCTCCACCTTCGGATGCCTCCGCGATGCCAGATCGGGCACATGGGAGGATCCGCATGGAACTGACCAACGAGTGAGGAGTACCCGTGGCCGAGGCTGTCTACGCCACCTTGCACACCAACGCTGGCCCGATCCGGCTGGAGCTCTTCCCCAACCACGCGCCGAAGACCGTTCGCAACTTCGTCGACCTGGCCGAGGGCAACATCGAGTACACCGACCCGCGCACCGGCCAGCCGGGCAACGGTCCGTACTACGACGGCACCATCTCGCACCGGGTGATCAGCGGCTTCATGATCCAGATGGGCGACCCGACCGGCACCGGTCGCGGCGGGCCGGGCTACAAGTTCGCCGACGAGTTCCACCCGGAGCTGCGCTTCGACCGGCCGTACCTGCTCGCCATGGCGAACGCCGGGCCGGGCACCAACGGCTCGCAGTTCTTCATCACGGTCGGCCCGACCCCGCACCTGAACAACCGGCACACCATCTTCGGGCAGGTCGCCGACGAGCAGTCGGCGAAGGTCGTCGACTCGATCGCCAACACCCCGACCGGCCCGAGCGACCGTCCGCTGCAGGACGTGGTCATCGAGCGGGTCGAGATCGAGCGCAGCGCCTCCTGAAGCGTCCGCGAGGTACCTTTGCTCGCATGACTGAGCGCTCCGGCGGGTGGGCACGGTGAGCGAGTCGCCACCGACCACCCCGGTCTGCTACCGACACCCCGGCCGGGAGACGTACGTCCGCTGCACCCGCTGCGAACGGCCGATCTGCCCGGACTGCATGCGGGAGGCGTCGGTCGGGCACCAGTGCCCGGAGTGCGTCAACGAGGGACGCCGTAGCGTCCGGCCGGCGCGTACCGCCTTCGGTGGCGGTGCCGCCGGCCGGCACGGCTACGTGACGAAGACCCTGATCGCGCTGAACGTGCTGCTGATGCTCCTCTCCATCGCCTCCGACCGGGGCGGGGACGCGGCCGTCGGCGGCTCCGGCTTCGGCGGTCTGCTGGGCGGCGGCACCCCCCTCACCAACTGGGGCGCCGTCTACGGCATGTCGCCTCCGGGCTTCCTGCCGCAGGGCATCGCAGAGGGCGAGTGGTACCGCCTGATCACCGCGATGTTCCTGCACTACGGCGTGATCCACCTGCTGCTGAACATGTGGGCGCTCTGGGTGCTCGGCCGTTCGCTCGAGGCCAACCTCGGCCCGCTGCGCTTCCTGGGGCTCTACCTGATCGCCGGGTTCGGCGGGAACGTCGCCGCCTACCTGTTCAGCGACCCGAACGCCGCCACCGCCGGCGCCTCGACGGCCATCTTCGGGCTCTTCGCCGCGTTGATCGTCATCGAACGGAAGATGGGCCGGGACGTCTCCCAGGTCATCCCGATCCTGGTGATCAACCTGGTCTTCACGCTGACCGTGCCGGGCATCTCGATCCCCGGTCACCTCGGCGGCCTGGTGATCGGCACGCTGATGGCCCTGGTGCTGGCGTACGCCCCGCGGGGCCGTCGCTCGCTGGTGCAGCTCGCCGGCGGCGCGATCATCGTGTTCGCCCTGATCGGCCTGGCGCTGATCCGCACCGCCCAACTCCTGGCCGGCTGACCCGCCCGCGCCCGCCGCGTCCGCGCCCGCGCCCGCCGCGTCCGCGCCCGCGCCCGCCGCGTCCGCGCCCGCGCCCGCCGCGTCCGCGCCCGCGCCCGCCGCGTCCGCGCCCGCGCCGCGCCGCGCCCGCGCCGCGCCGCGCCGCAAGATCGTGCTGCATCGCTGTTGTAGTGGCATCGAAGGCGCTCTGACACCACTACTTCCCGGATCGAGCGTGATCTTGGGCGGGGCGGAGGTTGCGTGATCTCGGCTCAGCGGAGCGGAGGTTGCGCGAGTTCAGGCCGAGCGGAGTCAGGAGGCGGTGCCCGGGCGGGCGGCGCGCAGGGTCGCGGCGACCTCCTCCGGAGAGGTGCCCAGGTCGTAGCGGCCGAAGAGATGCAGGGACTCGCCCGCGTCGATCTCCAGCACCTCGGTGGTCAGGCCCAGTCGCGGCCGCCGGTCCACGGTGATCGCCTCGACCGCCGGCCAGGGCAGCTGCCGATGCCCGGCGAAGCCGTGCGCGACGGTGAGCCCGCTGCCGTCGACGGCCAGCCGGATCGGCGCGACCAGATCGCGTACCGCCCAGCCGACCAACCCGGCGGCGACCAGCGCTGCCAGCGCCAGCCGTACCGGGTCACCGTCGGCGAAGAGCAGCCCGAGCGCGACCAGCAGCACCGCGCCGGCCAACTTCGCCGCCGGCAGGCTCGCCGGCACCCGCCACTGCCGCACCGGGGTCGCGTTCTCCACCCGTCCAGCATGCCAGCGTTCCCCCGCTCCACGCGGCACCGGCCCAGCGCCGACCCCGCCGGCCCGAGCCGGGGGCGGACGGCCGGTCCGGGAGGACGTAGGATCGAGGGCAGCCCAGGTTACCGGGGAGTAGATATGACTGACGCGGTTATCGTCGGCGCCGTACGCACCCCCGTGGGGCGGCGCAAGGGCAGCCTGGCCGGTGTGCATCCGGTCGACCTGTCGGCGCACGTGCTGCGCGCGCTGGCCGAGCGCACCGGCCTCGATCCGGTCCTGGTCGACGACGTGTTCTGGGGCTGCGTGTCGCAGGTGGGCGAGCAGTCGTGGAACATCGCCCGCAACGCTGTGCTCGCCGCCGGCTGGCCCGAGTCGGTGCCCGGCACAACGCTGGACCGGCAGTGCGGCTCCAGCCAGCAGGCGCTGCACTTCGCGGCCGCGACCGTCCTCTCCGGCCAGGCCGACCTGGTGATCGCCGGCGGGGTCGAGTCGATGACCCGGGTGCCGATGGGCTCCAGCGTGGGCGGCGGAATGCCGTTCAGCGACCAGCTCCGCGACCGCTACCGCGGCGTCGAGGGCTTCGCCGACGACGCCCCGCTCCCGTTCAACCAGGGTGTCGGCGCCGAGCTGATCGCCGAGCGCTGGCGGTTCTCGCGCACCCAGCTCGACGAGTTCGCGCTGGCCAGCCACGAGAAGGCGGCGGCCGCGCAGGACGCGGGTGCGTTCGACCCGGAGCTGGCCCCGGTGGCGCTCGCGGACGGTGGCAAGTTCGCCGCCGACGAGGGCATCCGGCGGGAGACCTCGCTGGAGAAGCTGGGCGAGTTGGCGACCCCCTTCCGGCCCGACGGCGTGGTCACCGCCGGCTCGGCCTCGCAGATCTCGGACGGCGCCGCGGCCCTCGCCGTGACCACCTCCGACTGGGCCAGCCGGCACGGGCTGCGCCCGCTGGCGCGGGTGCACACCGCTGTGGTGGCCGCCGACGATCCGGTCACCATGCTCACCGCCCCCATCCCGGCCACCGCGAAGGCGCTGCGCCGAGCCGGGCTGGGCATCGAGGAGATCGGCGTCTACGAGGTGAACGAGGCGTTCGCGCCGGTGCCGCTGGCCTGGCTCGCCGAGACCGAGGCGGACCCGGACCGGCTCAACCCGCGGGGTGGGGCGATCGCCCTCGGGCACCCGCTCGGCGGCTCCGGCGCCCGGATCATGACCACCATGCTCCAGCACATGCGGGACAACGGGATCCGCTACGGGTTGCAGACCATGTGCGAGGGCGGCGGCATGGCCAACGCCACCATCGTCGAGCTGCTCTGAGCACCGGGGGCGGACCCTCCAGCAGGGACGACGCGCCCGGCGGATAGAAAACGACGACGGTTCGATCTGGACAGAGGCCGACGCGGCGGGCAGGATCAACGCGCTGGTGGAGATCGTGTGACGTGGCGTGAGCGTCCGACCCACCCGCCTCAACCCTCCTCCAGATCGGGAGCCCCCGTGACGATGAGTTCTGCCCGACCCGGCCTGCGTCGATCCGTCCGTCAGGCCCTCGCCGTGGCCGCGGTCGCCCTGCTCGCCGCCGGCGCCGCGGTCACCGGCACCGAGACGCCCGCACGCGCCGCCGGCTACACCGGCCCGCATCCGGGAACCTTCACCGGCTACGGCTTCGACACCTGCACCGCCCCCTCCGACGCGGCGATGACCGCCTGGCTCCAGTCGCCCTACCGGGCGATCGGCGTCTACATCGGCGGGGTCAACCGGGGCTGCGCCCAGCCCAACCTGACCGCTGCCTGGGTGAGCAACCAGCAGGCGGCCGGCTGGCGGCTCTTCCCGCTCTACGTGGGCCTCCAGGCGCCGTGCTCCGGCTACTCCCGGCACATCGATCCGGCGCAGGCGGCGGCCCAGGGCATCGCCGCAGCGGACGACGCGGTGGCGAACGCCCACGCCCTCGGCCTGGCCGACGGCAGCACGCTCATTCTCGACATCGAGCACTACGACGCCGGGGACGCCGCCTGCAGCGCCGCGGTCCAGACCTTCGTGAGCGCCTGGACCACCCGCCTGCACGACCAGGCCTTCTACTCCGGCCTCTACACCAGCGTCGGCTCGGCCGGCCTTCAGGACCAGGTGGCGGTCTACGACAAGCCCGGCTACGCCCGGCCCGACATCATCGACTTCGCCCGCTGGGACGGCGTGCCGACGGTGTCCGACCCGGCCATCCCGGCCACCTACTGGTCCCCCGGGGCCCGGATGAAGCAGTACCAGGGCGATCACTACGAGACCTGGGGCGGGGTGCGGATGAACATCGACAGCAACTACCTCGAGCTTCAGGACCCGCGCCGGTACCGCTCGATCACCGTGGAGCGGCCCCGCCCCCGGTGGTAGTCGGCCACTCGCCGCTCCGGCGGCCCCTGTACGCGGGGGCCGCCGGCCGGCCTCCGGACGTCGCACAACCGGTGCGATCCGGCGCGTGGAACTTCCAAAATTCCCGCGTGACCCACGTCACCCCTGTGCGGAGATCGTTGGGCAGAGCATGGACGTCTTCTCCCGAACGTTCCTCCCGGCCGCCGCCGAGGCCGGACTGGCGGTCCAGGCCGTCAGCCGGCACATGCCCATCTTCCGCCGCTGTGTCGGCTCGGGTGACGCCACCATCCTGGTCACCCGGTGCGGCCGTCCCGACCGTCCGGTCGCCGGCGAGTACCTGCTCCTGCTCACCCACCGGCGCCTCGTGGTCACCCAGCAGACCCGGGTGCTGCACCGGCTCCGCCTGCACCTCAACACCGAGCTGCGCGAGCTGAGCAACGTCACCTGGAGCCCGGACCCGCGGCTGCACTCGGTCGAGCTGGCCGCCACCGCGATCGACGGGATCCGCGAGCGGTTCGTCATCCGGACCACCCACCCGAAGCAGGTGTGGCAGCTCGACGCGCTGCTCAACCACGCCTTCCGCACCCGACTCCGGACCGCCCGGGAGCGGCTGGTCGCCACCATCGGCGACGCGCCGTCCGGCGTACGCCCGGCGACGTTCCGGCCGGCCGCCGTCCGCTGACCGTCCGCAGCCTTTACCGAACTCGAACACCCCACGCCCGCGTCGCCCCGGCCCGGTCGGCAATCATGGGCCGGTGACCGTCGATGCGCCGCACCGCGGGCTCGTCCTCGTGGTCGAGGACGAGCCGGCCATCGCCGATTTGGTTCGGCTCTACCTGACCCGGGACGGCTTCGGCGTACACCTGGAGCGGGACGGCACGGCCGGCCTGGCCGCCGCCCGCCGGCTGCGCCCGGTGGCCTGCGTCCTGGACATCGCGCTGCCGGGTCTCGCCGGCACCGAGATCTGCCGGCAGCTGCGCGAGGCCGGTGACTGGACGCCGGTCATCTTCCTCACCGCGAGGGACGACGAGGTGGACCGGATCATCGGCCTGGAGTTGGGCGCGGACGACTACGTGACCAAGCCGTTCAGCCCGCGTGAGCTGGTGGCCCGGGTCCGGGCGGTGCTGCGGCGCACGGCGGGCCCACCCGACGGGATGGACCGGCCCCGCGTCGTCGGCGCGGTGGCTCTCGACCCGGCCCGCCGGACGGTGACCGCCGCCGGGGCCCCGATCCAGCTCACCTCGACCGAGTTCGACCTGCTCGCTCACCTGATGGCACGTCCCGGTCGGGTCTTCACCCGCGAGGAGCTGCTGGCCGGTGTCTGGGGGTACGCGGCGCACGCCGGCACCCGCACGGTCGACGTGCACGTGGCGCAGGTCCGGGCGAAGCTCGGCCCGGCCAGCGTGATCCGGACCCACCGGGGTGTCGGGTACGCCGCCGATGCCTGAGCACCCCACCGACCCCCGACGTCCCGACCCCGGTGCGCCGCCCCCGCCTGCCGGGCCGGTGCGGGCGGAGTCGCCCACCATCGCGCTCCCGGTGCTGGGCGGGCCGCCACCCGGGCCACCCCGGGCCCGGTTCGGCCGGACGCTGACCGCCCGGGCGGTGCTGGTCACCTGCGCGGTGGCGCTGGTGTCCGTGCTGGTCACCGCGATCGTCGCGGTGCCCCTGGCGGTACGCGGCGTCGAGCGGCGCGACCAGGAGGCGCTGGCCGCCCAGGCCCGGCTCGCCGCCGAGGTGCTGCGGACCCGGCTGGACCGGGGCCGCACCGCCGACGAGGAGCGGCTGATCCGTCAGCTGCGCGCCCAGGAGATCGACGCCTACCTGATCCGGGGCGGCACGGTGGACCGGGCCGGTCTGCCGCCGCGGGTGGTGCAGCGGGTCGCCGAGGGCCGCAACGTCTCGGCCCGCCGTTCGGTGAACGGGCGGCGCGCGCTCGTCGAGGGGCGCGCCCTGCCGGGCGGGAACGGGGTGGTGCTGTCCCGGCCGGTGGCCAGCGGGCTCTGGCGGCAGGTGCTGCTCAGCCTCTGGCTGCCGCTTCTGGCCGGGCTGGCCGCCGGTGTCGTCGCCGGGCTGCTGCTCGCCCGCCGGCTGGCCCGGCCGATCCGGGTGGCGGCGGGTGCAGCCGCACGGCTACGCGCCGGCGATCGCGCGGTCCGGGTGCCCGTCGAACCGCCCGACGAGGTGGCCGACCTGGCCCACGCGTTGAACGGACTGGCCGCCGCGCTGGCCACCAGTGAGGGGCGGCAGCGGGAGTTCCTGCTCTCCGTCTCGCACGAGCTGCGTACCCCGCTGACCGCGATCCGGGGCTACGCCGAGGCGCTGGCCGACGGGGTGATCGAGCCGGACGACGTGGCCGGCACCGGGCGCACCGTGCTCGCCGAGGCCGAGCACCTGGATCGGCTGGTCCGCGACCTGCTGGCGCTGGCCCGGCTGGAGGCGGCGGACTTCCCGCTGGAGCCGGTCCCGGTCGACCTGGCCCGGTTGGCCGCCGACGCGGAACGGACCTGGGCCGACCGTTGTGCCGCGGTCGGCGTCCCGTTCTCGGTGGAGAGTCCCGGCGGCCCGGTGCCGGCGTACACCGATCCGGGGCGGATCCGGCAGGTGGTCGACGGGCTGCTGGAGAACGCGCTGCGGGTCGTACCGCCGGGGGCGCCGGTGGTGCTCGCGGTCCGGCCGGCCGGACCGGATCCGGCGGCCGGCGGGGTGGTCGAGGTCCGCGACGGCGGGCCCGGCTTCACCGACGACGACCTGGCGGTGGCGTTCGAGCGTGGTGCGCTGCACCAGCGGTACCGGGGGGTGCGCAAGGTGGGCAGCGGGCTCGGGCTGGCGCTCGCCGCCGGGCTGGTCCGCCGGCTCGGCGGTGAGATCGCGGCGGGGCACGCGCCGGAGGGCGGCGCGGCGTTCACCGTGCGGCTGCCGGCGGATCCTTACCCGATCCGAACATCGGCCTGACGGTCCGCTCGTCCGGGCGCGGGAGGCTGGGCGCATCGACGGACGAGAGGGAGAGTCATGGCACGTTGGGGTTTTGTTGCCGGCACCGCGCTGCTCGGGGCGGTCGCGCTCGGCGTCAGCGGATGCGGCGCGGCCGAGGTTGCCAGCCAGCCGGCCCGGGAGGCGGCCGTCGAGGTGGCCGCGGCGATGGGCGCCGAGGGTCAGGCGCTGACCGCGATGGGCTTCGACGCGGACGACCTGGACGTGACGGAGGTCGCCGCGCCGGCGTCGCCGTCGGCCGCGCCCAGCGCGAACGGCGACAAGCCGCGCCGCGAGCGGGCCGAGGAGCTGCGCAAGCGCCGCCAGGCCCGGGTGCTGCTGCGGCGGAACACCCTGCACGGCGAGGCCGTGGTGCAAACCAAGGACGGTACGAAGACGGTCGCCGTGCAGCGGGGTGAGGTGACCGCGATCGACGGGGACTCGATGACCGTGAAGTCCACCGACGGGTTCACCATGACCTGGCGGTTCGGCGACGACCTGCGGGTGGTCGAGCGGCGGGCCGCGATCCAGTCGACCGACGTGAAGGTCGGCACCACCGTCGGCGTCGCCGGTGCCAAGGACGGCGACGCCGGGGTCGCCCGGCTCGTGGTCATCCCCAGGGCGAAGTGACCCGCGCGCCCCCGCCCCGGGCGCGCGGGCCGGGGGCGGGGGGGGGGGGACCCCCCCCCCCCCCCCCCGCCGACACCATAACCCCGCGCCGCTGAAAAAGGGGGGGGCGGTGCCCCCCCCCCGGGGCGGCCCGGGGGACCCCCGGGGCGCGCGGGGGGCGGCGCGGCGGGGGGCCACCCCGCGGGGGCTGGCCCCCCCGCGCCCCCGGCGGGGGGCCCCCCGGGCCGGTGGCGGGAGTGGCGGTACCGGCCACTCCCGCCGCGTCGATCAGTAGACCCGGGAGCCGATGAAGTCGTCGTGGCCGTAGCCGACCGGGTTGGCGAAGTTGCGGGACTCGAAGGACCACTGCTGGCGGGTGCTGCTGGAGCAGTTGGCCAGCCGCAGCCGTGGGGTGCCCAGCCAGGGGCTGTCGAAGGCCAGGCAGAGCGCGGTGTTGCCGGCCGCCTTGAGCTGGTTGCCGGCCAGCACGAACTTCTGGTTGGCGCCACCGTGGCAGTCGTGGACGTTGACCGCGGTGCCGGCGGTCAGCGAACCGTTGGCGACGTCCAGGCAGCGGTCGTGGGAGAGTTCGGAGTGCAGCGACTGGCGGGTCGGGTCGTACCAGAAGCCCTGGTTACGGCCGCCGTGACAGCCGTACGACTGTTGTGCGGTGCCGTTACGTGAGTCGTATCCCTTGCCGTCGACACAGGTGCCGGTGGCGAGGTTGCGCAACTGCTTGAACTCGAACAGCCCGTTGTACAGCACCCCGGTGCCGGTGCTGGCCGGGTCGACGCAGGTGGCCCGCTGCTGCCCGGAGTTCCAGAACTGGGTGATGCACTGGGCGAACATGCCGTGCCCGCGGGCGTTGGGGTGGAACGACTGCCGGGCCGCGTTCTCGTCCCAGATGCCGATCTCGATGTAGAGGCCGCGGACCGACGTGTTGTCGGTGCAGACCTCGTGGCCGTGGAAGAGCCGGCTGGCGTCCAGGTAGCGGGTGCCGGTGTTGGTCGCGGCGGTGCGTAGCGCGGACTCGAAGAGCGGTACCGCCTTGTTCCGGGCGAACGCCGCGTCGGCCAGATAGAGCAGGCAGCCGCCGGAGTACCAGCCCGGGAAGTTCGGGTTGTCCTCCACGTCCGGACTGCCGGGGCTCGGGTACGACATCAGCACCAGCTCGTAGTCGGTGTTCAGGTAGCCGGCCCTGGTCATGGTGTTCCGGATGTCGTTGAGCGCGTCCTCGACCGCCTGCCGGCTGCCGTCGGTGCGGATCGTCCACTCGTCGGTGTAGGTCGGGTAGCAGGGGCCTTGGAAGAAAACCCGGCTGATGGCGCAGTCGGTGGCGACCGGGCCGAACTGGATCGTGCCGTCGCCGTTGGCGCCGACCACCACCCAGATCAGCCGGATGTGCGTGTTGCGCGCCTTGATCGCCAAGTGGTCGCCCTGGTTCAGCTCGTTGTGCTGGGTCGGGCCGCCGGCGATCAGGTTCCACGGGGTCGCCCCGGAGCAGGCGATGTTGTACTTCTCGTCAGCGGTGATGCCGGTGCGGAACACCGCCTGGTCGTACGAGCGGTCGCACCAGTTGCCGGGTTCGTGGGTGCCGGGCACGTAGTTGCCGACCCCTTCTCCGGAGATCTCGCTGTCGCCCATGGTGATCAGCGAGGTGCGGCGCTGTTCGATCGGGCGGATCTGCGGCGCGCCGTAGAGGGCGGTCGCCTCGGCGGCGCGGATCGCCTCGAGGTTCGTCGGGAGTGGCTGGACGGCGGGTCGGTCGGCCGCGGTGGCGGGGGTGGCCGTTCCGACGAGCATCGGCAGGACGAGAGCGGCGGCGACGGCGGCGGTCAGCGACCGTCGTCGGGTCGCACGTTCGCGCCTGGCAGCGGAACCAAGCATCGACGCACTCCTTTCGGCTCGATCGCGGGACGTCGATCGAGTTACCGGACGGTAACGCGCGTCATGCAGGTATGTGAATGTCTCTCGGAAGAGTTTCCGTCATCTGCGCCGCGGGCCGGCGGGCGAGCTCACCGACGTGGGCACGCCGCCGTCCCGGCGGCCCGGGACGGCGGCGGTGGCCGCGTGTTCAGCGGACCGGACCGGGACGGCGGGAGTGGGCGCGTCAGCGGCCCGGCGGCAGCGCGTAGCCGACGTAGCCCCGGTACTCGACCCGCCAGCCGGGCGGGACCAGCTTGGCGCAGGCCGCCTGCGGGCCGGTGCAGACGATCGCGTCCATCGAGGACGGGTCGGCCGGCGGCCGCTTGGGCAGCTCCGACTTCAGCGACAGCAGCTCCGGTGGCCGACCGTCGGCGTCTCGCAGCAGCAGCCACCACGGGTACTCCCAGTTGTCGTTCTGCTCGACCAGGCCGATCCGGCGGGCGCCGCTGGCCCGTACCGCCTCGGCCGCCCAGCGGAACTCGTCGGTCCACTGCGGGCGGCGCAGGAACCGGGTGTCCCACTCCGAGGTGGTGAAGACCGAGCCCGCGCCGACCAGCCGGCGCGGGAAGCCGTACGACAGCGCGAGCACGCCGGCGAGCGCTGAGGTGGCCAGCACGGTCACCGCCACGCCGACCGCCACCGACCTCCGCCGGCCGTCCGCCCGGGCCGGGGTCGACGCCGGGGTGGCCGGGGCGTCGGAGCCGCCGGCGCGGTGGCGGAACAGCGCGTCCAGCCAGAGGCCGGCCAGCGGGACGGCCACCACCAGCGCGTAGAGCAGCAGGCGGTTCCCCCACGGCTGCCACTTGATCATCGCGGTGTGCAGCACCACCGCGACCACCACCACCACGGCGTACGCCCGCAGTGCCCCGGACCGGCTCGGGCTGATCCGGCCCGGCCTGGTCAGCGCGAAGATCGCCCCGAGCAGCGCCAGCGAGCCGGCCAGCGGGAACGCCACCCGGTCCTCGTCCGGATACCACGCGCGCACCGGGAAGACCTGCCGGACGAAGGTGGTGTCCGGGTCCTGGGGATCGAGGCCGACCGCCTCCGCGCCGCGGATGATCGCCTCAGCGCCCACCCACCGCAGTGGCGTCAGCGGGGTGTCGAACGCGGTGTGTCCGATCCGCAGCGCGTTGACCAGGATCGACGGCGGATCGTGCCGCTCCATCGGGATCGACTCGCGCAGCCCGGGCGGCCCGAGCGGATGCCCGAAGTCGGCGGTCATCCGGGCCAGGTACGGGCCGACCAGGATCGCCCCGACCAGCAGGATCAGTACCGATCCGCCGACCGTGCGAGCGAACCCGACGGCCGGTGACGGGCCGGATTTTGGCCGGTCCTCCGACGTCCCGCCGGCGTCCGTGTCCCCGGCGGCTTCCGTCCCGCCGCTCCCGGCCACCCGGCCGGCCCGGGACAGCCGGAGCTGGGCCAGCCCCCAGAGCACCAGCAGCGGGCCGACCGCGATCAGCCCGCTGGTCTTGGTGACCGCGGTCAGCCCGGTCGCCATCCCCAAGCCGAGCATGGTGCCCAGCCCGGTACGCCGGCGCAGCCCGTCCAGCACCAGGGTCGCCGCGCAGGCGACCCAGGCCGCGACCGTCAGGTCGGTCTGCGTGCTGGTCGCCTGAAGCGCCACCATCGGCGTGGTGGCCAGCAGGAACGCGGTGAGCAACTGGGCCCGCCGGCCGCCGCCGAGCTGGGCGGTGATCCGGGCGGCCAGCAGCAGGCAGAGCACCCCGGCGGCCCACTGCACCAGGTTGTGCAGCGCGTCGCCGTCGGTGAGCAGGCGCAGATGCAGCAGCAGGTACTCGGCGCCCGGCGGAATGGTCACCTGCCGGTGGATGGCGGTCGGCCAGAAGTCGAGGTCGCCCTGCGCGACCCAGCGCTCGACGCGGGGCAGGTGGTAGGTCTGCGAGTCGAAGTTGTTGGGTTCGGCGAGCAACGCGATGACCAGCTCCACCAGGACCAGCCCGCCGACCGTGCCGGCCAGCAGCCGCTCGCCGCGACTCAGCGCACGCCAGCGCTCGACCAGCCGTCCCGACCAGCCGGCACGGGTCGACCCGGGAGTGGTCGCGGGCCGCGGCGCGGTAACGGCCGGCGGGGAGTCGTCCGCCGGGCCGAGGGCGGGGCCGTCGCTCGCCACGCCGGCGGTCGCGCCGACCAGCGCCCGTCCCGGGGTGGCGGCGAGCGCCGCCTGGCCGCGCGCCGTGTCCCGCCGGTGCCGCCACCCGGCAGCCACCGCCGTGCCGACGAGGAAGAGCAGCCAGGCGACGGCGAACGCGGTCCGGGTCAGCGCGTGCAGCGCGCCGAGCACCTCGACCAGAAGTATCGCGAAGGCTCCGGTGAGCAGCGCGGCCCGGGCCGCGGCGAGCCGCAGCGGCGCCACCACGCCGTTTCCACCGGGGCGCATCACGAACAGGAGCAGTAGCATCGCGGCGACGGGCGCCACCGTTGACATCGAGCCGGCTGCCGACATGGCGGGAAGTAAACACCATCCGCGTTAACCTGCGTTGCCGGATGCCCGAGGTGGCGGCCACCGCTGCGCTGACCAGCCAGGCTAGGCTAGGCCCGACATGCTGTCGCCACCGTGGAGATCCCCGTGAAGCTCTCGATCCTCATGCCGGTCTATAACGAGGAAGAACGCATCGCGGATGCCCTCAAGCAGGCATTGGCGGTCGACTACCCGTGCGAGATCGAACTGGTGGTGGTCGACGACGGCAGCCGCGACAACACCGGCGAGATTCTCGGTCGGGCGGACGACCAGCGGCTGCGGGTGATCACCCACCAGCGCAACGCCGGCAAGGGCGCGGCCATCAAGACGGCGGTCGACAACGCCGAGGGTGAATACATGGTCATCCTCGACGCCGATCTGGAGTACGACCCGCAGGACATCCCCAAGCTGCTCGACCCGGTGCTCGACGGTCGCGCCACGGTGGTCTACGGCAATCGCACCTTCGGCAGCCACAGCGCCTACAGCTTCTGGTACGTGATGGGCAACAAGGGCGTCACGATGGCGGCGAACGTGCTGTTCAACTCCTACATCGGCGACCTGGAGACCTGCTTCAAGCTGATGCCGGTCGCGCTCTACCGCTCCCTCGAGGTCCGCTCGCGCGGCTTCGGCATGGAGGCCGAGGTGACCGGCAAGCTGCTGCGCCGGCGCATCCGGCCCTACGAGGTGCCGATCAGCTACCGGGCCCGGGGCCGCGAGGAGGGCAAGAAGATCACCTGGAAGGACGGCGTCGAGGCGATCTGGATCCTCGGCCGCGAGCGCGCCCGCCGGCGTCCGGTCACGCCGGCCCGCTGAGACCCACCCCCGCTCCCGCCCACCCCGCCGGCCCCGGTTCACCGGCCGGCGAGCGCCGGTTCCAGGAACCCGTCGACCGCACGGCGTAGCCCGGCGGCGTCCAGTCCGTGCCACCGGGTGTGGTCATCCGCCGCGCCGTAGCGGCGCAGGTCCTCCCGTCCCACCCCGAGGGCCAGCAGTCGGTGCGGCCGGTCGACCAACGCCGCCGACACCACCCGGCTCGACGTGCCGGCCAGACAGGGCTCGACCAGGATCACCTCGCTGCCGACCAGCACCCGCAGCCCGGCGGTGTCGAACGGCCGCGGCCGGTGGGTGTACGCCACGGTCACCGGCAGGTCGGCCACCGCCGCCATCGCCGCGTCGAGCACCGGCCCCACCGCCACCAGCAGCGGCGCCCCCGGCCCGGCGTCCCGGAGCACCCGCAACGCGCCGTCGCCGCGGTGCGCCCGCCCGTTCTGCTGGGTGGAGAGACGCAGGTACGCCGGTCCGTCGGCGGCCACCGCGGCGCGCAGCAGGTCCGCCACCTCGCCGGGATGCCCGGGCACGTGCACGGTCCAGCCGTGCAGCGTGTCGATCAACGACACGTCGGCCGGGGCCAGGTGCGTCCGTCCCGCCGCCGCCCGGTCGTACGACGCGCCCACGCTGACCAGCACGGCGCTCACGTCCTGGTGGTCCAGGTCCAGCTTGATCTGCTCGTACGCCCGCTCCACCAGGAACGGCGCGTAGCTGTGCACGATCGGCCGCAGGCCGGTGAGCGCGAGCCCGCCGGCGACCCCGATCATCAACTGCTCCCGGATGCCCACGTTCACCACCCGGTCCGGGTGTCGCCGGGCGGCCGGCTCGAAGGCGGCGGCGGAGATGTCGGCGAGCACCACGGCGGTGCGCGGGTCCTCGGTCAACAGGTCGGTGGCGGTCTCGATGAAGGTCTCCCGCACGGTCACTCCTGTGTGTCGACGACCGCCACGACGACGTGCGGTCGGTTGTTGTCGTGTCCGGTGAGAGCACGGTGCAGGGCGTCGTGGTCGCGACCGTCGACGGTGGCGGCGGTCCAGCCGTTCACCGTGAACCGGGCCGCCGCGCCGCCGCCCGGCCAGCCGTGCGTGGCGGAGTGGTTGTCGACCACCACCGCGGTCAGGTTGGCCAGGCCGGTGGCACCGGCGTACGCGATCGCCTCGTGGTTGGAGCCCTCGTCCAGCTCCGCGTCGCCAAGCAGCACGTACGTCCGGGGGGTGAGGAGGCCCTGGGCCCGCAGCCCGAGCGCGGTGCCGACGCCGAGGCCCAGCCCGTGGCCGAGCGACCCGGAGCCGATCTCCACCCCCGGCACCATCGTCCGGTCCGGGTGGTCGCCGAGCCGGCTGGCCGGCCCTCCCTGGTCGTCCAGCCAGTCGCCGGGGACGAAGCCCTTCGCGGCGAGCACCGCGTAGTAGCCGGCGACGGCGTGCCCCTTGGAGAGCAGGAACCGGTCCCGGTCGGGGTCGTCGACGGTGTCGGGGGTGATCCGGAGAATCCGGTCGTAGAGCACCCAGAGCACGTCGACGGTCGAGTACACGTTCGCGCCGAACTCCCGGCCGGCGCCCAGCCGGCGCAGCGGGGCCGCGACCGGCTCGGGCACCGGCGGTGGGGCCGGGGCGGTGTCCGGCGGCGGTGCCGGGACGTCCGGCCGGGGCACGGTGGCAGCAGTTGTCGTCATGCGACTAGCCTGCAAGTTGAAGTCCACTTCAACTCAAGGTGAATGATGCACGAGTCCCTCACCATCGGCCAGCTCTCCGACCGCAGCGGGGTGGCGCCGTCCGCGCTGCGCTACTACGAGCGGCTCGGTCTGATCCGCGCCGAGCGCACCGGCGGCAACCAACGCCGGTACGCCCGGATCGAGCTGCGCCGGGTGGCCTTCATCCGGATCTCCCAGCAGGTCGGCATTTCGCTGGAGGAGATCCGGGCCGCGCTCGACTCGCTGCCCGCCTCGCGTACCCCGACCGCCGCCGACTGGGCCCGGCTCTCCAGCGCCTGGCGTCAGCGGCTGGACGAGCGGATCCGGCTGATGACCAAACTCCGCGACGACCTGGACGGCTGCATCGGCTGCGGCTGCCTGTCACTGGATCGCTGCACCCTCTACAACCCGGGCGACACCCTGGCCGGCGAGGGCCCCGGCGCGCGGCTCGTGCTGCCCCGGTCGGCGGCCGGCCCCGCGCCGGAGCAGGAGGTGGGCGTCAGGCCGTCGTGAGCAGCACCTTGCCGAGGTGATGGCTCCTCTCGACCAGCTCGTGCGCCGCAGCGGCCTCCGCCATCGGCATCCGGCGGTCCACGATCGGCCGCACCTTCCCCGCCTCGACCAGGGGCCACACCTCGTCGCGGACGCCCCGGACGATCGCCGCCTTCTCGTCCAGCGGCCGGGACCGCAACGAGGTGGCCGTGACGGTGGCCCGCTTGGTCAGCAGGGCGCCGAGGTCCAGTTCGCCCTTGCGCCCGCCCTGCAGGCCGATCACGGCCAGCCGGCCGCCGGTGGCCAGCGCGGCCACGTTCCGGCCCAGGTAGGACGCGCCCATGATGTCGAGGATGACGTCCGCGCCCCGGCCGTCGGTGGCCCCGCGGACCTCGTCGACGAAGTCCTGCTCCCGGTAGTCGATCACCTGGGTGGCGCCCAGCTCGCGCAACCGGTCGTGCTTCGCTCTCCGGGCGGTCGTCAGCACCGTGGCGCCGAGCGCCGCCCCGAGCTGGATCGCGAAGGTGCCGATCCCGCTGCCGCCGCCGTGCACCAGCAGCGTCTCGTCGGCACGCAGACCGGCCAACCGGACCACGTTCGACCAGACCGTGCAAGCCACCTCCGGCAGCGCGGCCGCGTCGACCGGATCGACGCCGGCGGGCACCGGCAGGAGCTGCCCGGCGGGCACCGCCACCCGCTCGGCGTACCCGCCGCCGGCCAGCAGCGCGCAGACCTCCTGGCCGACCTGCCAGCCGGTGACGTCCGGCCCGATCGCGCTGATCACCCCGGAGCACTCCAACCCGGGGTACGCCGGTGCGCCCGGCGGGGGCGGGTAGTGCCCCTGCCGTTGCAGCAGGTCCGCCCGGTTCACCGCGCTGGCCCGCACGTCGACCAGCACCTCGCCGCTGCCCGGCGCGGGATCGGGCACCTCGGTCCAGACCAGCGCGTCGGGTCCACCGGGCTCCGGGACAGTGATCGCTCGCATGGCCCAGTCTTACCCGATCCGCCCCGCCGTCCACGCCGGGGTCGGGATCTGACGGGGACTCGTCAGGGGGGTGCCGGGCCGGAATGGGGCCGTCAGGCGGACGCCTCCGCAGCGCCACTGTGGACCCGGCACGGCCACGATCCCGGTGGTCAGCCCGATCGAGGAGGTCTGTCAGCCGACGCCGGCCGCCCTCGCCGCCGTGCAGCCCCCGCTCGCCCGACCGGCCGGCATGGCAGACTAGGCACGGCCGTGTACCCGCGGGTCGTGGCCCGGGAGGGTTCGCCTAGTGGCCGATGGCGCTGGTCTTGAAAACCGGTAAGGCAGCGATGTCTTCGTGGGTTCGAATCCCACACCCTCCGCCTCCTTGAACAGGAAACACCCCCTGACCAGCTCGAACGCCGATCAGGGGGTGTTTTGCGTACGCCGAGCCGAGCGTTATCGCTGCGTCTGCGTGCGTTGTCTGTCGACGGCGCGCCCGAGTTCGACCATTGTGCGGACGTGTTCACGGCGGTGGACTGCGAGTACACCGATCGCGAGCGTGACGAGCGGCACGCCGACAAGAGCGATCCACTGGACGGGCTGGAGATGGATCGCGTGGTCCAGGTGGTTGTTGGAGGTCATCCAACCGGCAAGGGTGGCGTTGATGAGCACCATCAACGAGATCACCGGTGCGAACAGGGCTCCGATGCGCAACCGTAGGGGTGCAGCGAGGCTGGCAACGGAGATCAGACCGATCAGGCAGGCGGTCGCGATGCCGGCCAGATACAGCCACATCACCGCGTCGGACGTGGCCTCCAGGTCGTAGAAGACGTACACGGCCTGACCCTGCCCGGTGGAGAGCATCGGGGGACGGTTGAGCCGATTGGACAGGAAGACCGCTCCCACGATGGCTGCCGCGAGCAGGAGCGCCGACATGCGTCGTGCACCGAGCAGGGCGAATGCGCGGCGGCGCGACGCGGGGATGGTGAGCGTGGCCGCTGCGATCAGGGTCAGCGTGAACTGCCACAGCGTGTTCACCACCGATACCGGGTCGTCTTCGTAGCGCCACGTCAGTGACGTGGTCTCGGCGACGACAGCGATCCAGGCGAGTCCCGCAGCTGGCCACCGCCAACCCGCCACTATCGCGGCACACACCGTCCCCCAGCCGGCGAGCCGTGCCCAGTCGACGGCTTCCCGCTGCCATCCCGGATCCGATGCGGTCGGGAAATGTGGGTGCTCCGTCAGGGCATGCAACGACAGCGTGAAGAGCGCGAACGCGGTCAGGAGCCCGGTCACTGCTGCCGCGTCGGCCCAGCCGGCTCGTGTCAGCCCTCGCCAGGTGTGGTTGAGCCGGACGCGAAACGCGCCAGCCAGAAGGTTCCACGCTTCTGCGATGCCGGGGCGTCGTTGGTGGGGCGGTGTTCGAGTTCGCGGTAGGCCGCCGGCGAATGGCGCCGGGCTTCACCGATCCGTCGGGCAGTCGAATTCGATGCGTAGCTTGTCGAGCTCATCGGCAATTTGCTTGCCGGTCGGGCTCTGCGGGGGAGTGTCCCGATAGGTGTCGTCGAGGGTCGTCACGATGCCGCACCATCTGTGCTCGGATTCCCGAGCGACGGCGTTGGCGTAGATCATGGACGAGGCGGCAGCGAGGGCCGCGAAGACAAACGAGGCGACGAGGATTCGCCAGGCACGGTGAGTCATTGTCGGTCACCCGCCCCTGATGGTGATGATGACGGCGGCGGCGGCGAGTCCGGCAGCCGAGGCGATGAGAGCGAGCTGGTTGTACCGCCGCCACCATTGTTGCGCAGCGAGATCAACCCCACGCCCGCCGGAATTCCAAGGATCGCGAGGAAAGTCCCCAGGAGCACCGGGCTTGCCTGCCCGGGGGGCGCGACCGCCGTCTGGTGCACGATTCCACCGAGCCCGACGAGAATGCAGCCGCCGTCGAGGCATACGCGGATCATTCGTTCTGTCTTCACTGCTCACAGTCCCTAACCTTTCGCCACCACCAGATGGCTGCCCTGCTGCTGTCGGAGTCAACAGCGAGGTGTCCGTTGGTCACACCACGAAAATGATGTGGCTGACGTGAATCCGGATGGGCTGAGAAAGGTCAGTCGGCCGGCGCCAGTCCAGGTGACGCACCGCGCCGGGCGCTGATTCCACAGTATCGAGCGGAAACGGTAAACGACCAGGTCAGAGGCCTGTTCGCCGCCGGTCCTAGCGTCGGCGGTCAGCAACTTGACAGAACTTCGACCCGGAAAAGGAGTGACGGAGCCGTGACCGGGCGCGCCATGGATTGACGGGCGCGCGGCTCCGGATTTCCGTTACTCCGACGGGTCCGCCGAGCCCCGCTCCTGGCGGATCTTCTCCTCGGCCAGGCGCTGGACCGCGCGGCGGCGCTCCTCGGCGATGGCCCGCTCGTCCGGGCGTCGCCGGACCGCGGTCACGACCGCGACCACGAAGTCACGCCAGATGCGGGTCACGAGGCTTCTCCCAGCGCTGTTGCTATAGGACAACGGTAGTGAGCCGAACGGTCCATCGACACCTGGCGCTTCCGCTCGATTGCCGGGCCGCGGCGGGGTAAGAAGGGCGCAGGACTCTGCGCGCAACATCGGAAGGACGCGTCTCGATGACCTTGGAACGATCGATCGCCCCGGACCCCTACGAGCTGCTGCCGACCGTGCCGTCGTTCACCCTGAGCAGTGACGACGTACAGAATGGCGAGCCGATGGACGTGCGGCACGCGCATGGCAGCACCGGCGGCGAGAACATCTCCCCCCAGCTGAGCTGGTCGGACTTCCCCGCCGACACCCGCAGCTTCGCGGTGACCTGCTACGACCCCGACGCACCGACCGGCAGCGGCTTCTGGCACTGGGTGCTGGTCAACGTGCCGGCCACCGTCACCCAACTGCCGCAGGGTGCGGGCGGTGGCGGGGGCGCCGACCTGGGTGGGGCGTTCGCCGTCCGCAACGACTACGGAGAGCAGGGTTACGGCGGCGCCGCGCCGCCGCCCGGGGACCGGCCGCACCGCTACGTCTTCGCGGTGCACGCCCTGGACGTCGACCGTCTCGACCTCACCCCGGAGGCCAGCCCCGCCTACGTGGGCTTCAACCTGACGTTCCACACCCTGGCCCGCGCGGTCATCCGGCCCACGTACCAGATCAAGGAATGATCTGACCGGCGACCTGGCGGTTGGCGGGCTGACCGCCAACCGCCGGGTCGACCAGCAGAGCCGGTTCAGGCCGGAACCCGGGCCACGGCGAAGACCGACTGCCCGAAGGGCGGGCGGACCAGCTGCTCGGCGGCCTTGGTGGCGGGCAGCACGACGGTGTCGTAGACCTTCACCATCGGCCCCTCCTTCGGCATCAACCGGAACACCTTCGTCGCCATGAAGTATCCGAGCAGACCGAGCGCGTTGGCGTAGTGGATCTTCTCCACGGTGAGCCCGGCGTCGGTCATCGCCGCGGAGAGGGTCTTCTTGGTGTAGCGGCGCACGTGCCCGGTGGCGATGTCCGCCGGGCTCATCGCGAACTCGAAGGCCGGCACGATGATGATCACCGCGCCGCCGGGCCGGACCAGCTCGCGCATGCTGCTCAGCGCGCCCACGTGATCGTCGATGTGCTCCAGCACGTTGTACGACACCGCGGCGCTGTAGTCACCCCGCTCCGAGTGCGGCAGCAGCATCTCCCGCACGTCGATGCCCGGGTGATCGGCCAGCCGCTCCTTGAGCTGGACCAGCCGATCCGGGTCCGCCTCGGTGGCGGTGAACCGGGGCAGGCGCTCGGCCCACTCCAGCGCGTAGTCGCCGAGCCCACTGCCGATCTCGATGGGGTTGTCGCCCAGGTAGGGCACGGCCAGCTCGACGAACCAGCGGCGGTGGTTGACCGCTGTCGCGAGGCCCTCCAGCACCTCGGACTGGACGCGCTGGTCCCCAGTGATTTCTGCCATGCGTCGATTCCTCACGGTATGAACTCGACCCGCGCCTGACCGACAGAGTGAATCATCCGCGCGGGGGGCAGAAGAATCGGGGCAACGTGGTCGCCGAATTGCGGTCGGGGGGTGGCACGTGATCGGCGGTCAGCGAACCCGGCACATAGTACGGCAGTACCCCGAAACATGTCACGGTGCTGCCATACGCTGACTACGCTATGAATTGTTATGACTACACCTGATTCGGACCTCCCCGCAGGCGCTTCCGGTGCCGGGGCGCAGGGCGGGCCCGACCGGGGCGACGACGCTGGGCGGGGGCGGCGGGTCGACCTTCTCGCCGTGCTGAGCTTCGTCGCGCTCGGCTTCTGGGTCACCGCGCGGCTCTGGCTCGACCCGCGCAACGGGGTCCGGGACAACCGCTCCGATCAGGCGCAGTTCGAATGGATGATGGCGCACGGTGCGCGGGTCGTCACGCATTTCGCGTATCCGTTCACCTCGGACCGGATGAACGTCCCGGACGGCGTCAATCTCATGGCCAATACGTCCGTATTATCCGTGTCATTGCCAATGACGCCGATAACGATCCTGTTCGGGCCGCGTACCTCGTTCCTGCTCTTTCTCACTCTCGGGATGATCGCCACCGGCGTGGCCTGGTATTTCCTGCTTTCCCGGGTGCTGATCGGTACGCGCGCGCCGGCCTGGCTCGGGGCGGCGTTCTGCGCGTTCGGGCCGGCCATGGTGTCGCACGCCAACGCCCACCCGAACATCGTGTCGCAGTTCGTGGTGCCCCTGATCATCTGGCGGACCCTGCGCCTCGCCGAGTCCGGCCGCTGGCTGCGCAACGGCGTACTGCTCGCTCTGGTGATCGTCTGGCAGGCGTTCCTCAATCTCGAGGTGCTGCTGATGGTTGCGATCGGGCTGGGGGTGGTGGTGGCCGCGCTCGCCATCGGCCGGCCGGAACTGCGTCGGCAGGCCGGCCCCTTTCTCGCCGGCCTGGGTGTCGCCGCCGCCGTCGCCCTGGTGCTGCTCGCGTACCCGCTCTATGTCCAGTTCTTCGGACCGGGGGCGTACACCGGGCTGCCCCGGCTGATCCGTGGCTACTCCAGCGACCTGGCGTCGTTCGTGGCGTACTCGCGCGAGTCGCTGGCCGGCAGCCCCCGGACCGCCGCCGGCTTGGCCAAGAACCCCACCGAGGAGAACAGCTTCTTCGGCTGGCCACTGGTGGTGCTGGTGATCGCGCTGGTCTGGTGGCTACGGCGCAACGTGGTGGTGCTCGGCCTGGCCGTGCTCGGACTGCTCTTCGCGGTGCTCTCGCTCGGCCGTGAGGTGATCTTCGACGGGCGGGAGACCGGCGTGCCGAGCCTCTGGGCGCCGCTGGAGAACCTGCCGATCCTGCACTCGGTGGTGCCGACCCGATGGGCGCTGGCGATCACCCCGATCGTCGGGCTGCTGCTCGCCTACGGCGCCGAGCGAGCGCGGACGCTGGCCACCCGGCACCCGGTGGCCCGGCCGCAGATCCGCTTCGCGACGCTGACCATGCTCGCCATGGCCCTGCTGCCCCTCCTGCCCACCCCGCTGCCGGCGACCCACTTCGATCCGGTTCCCCGGTTCGTCACCTCCGGGGCGTGGCGGCCCTACGTGACCGGCGGGCGCAGCGTGGTGACCCTGCCGCTGCCGGACACCAACTACGCCGAGCCGCTGCGCTGGTCGGCCGCGACCCGGCTGGACATGCCGCTGGCCCGGGGCTACTTCCTCGGCCCGGACACCCGGCCAGGCACCGACGAGGGCCGGGTCGCCCTCTTCACCGCCCCGCCCCGCCCCACCAGCAGCTTCTTCACCGTCATCCGGCAGACCGGCGCGGTGCCACCGATCACCCCGCAGAGCCGGGTGAACGCGGTCGACGACCTGCGGTTCTGGCGGGCCGGCGTGGTGATCCTCGGGCCGCACCGTCACGCCGACGCGCTGCGTCGTGGGATGACGGAGATGACCGGGATCCAACCGGTCTACCGCGGCGGCGTCTGGGTCTGGGACGTCCGAGCGCTGACCGACTGAGCGTGCGGGGTGGGGCGGGCGGGCCCGTGGCCGACCGCCGGCGTCAGTCCTGACGGACGCAGCAGCCCTGACAGACCTTCGGCCGCGGCAGGGTGAAGGCCAGGCAGCAGGTGCGCCGCTGCACGGTCGGCTCGCCGGCGGGCCCGGGCACCAGCTCGACCAGGTCGCTCAGGTCGAGCGCGCCGAGCAGGGCGTCGATGGTCTCGACCGAGGGGCCGGGCAGGACGTCCGTGGCCCGCAGGATGCCGTGCGCGATGCCGGAGGCCACCGAGCCGAGCAGGGTACGGGTGCCGATCCGCACCTCCGCCTGGATCGACGCGATCATCGGGGCCAGGTGGGCGTCCAGCAGCGAGGCGCGCAGCGCGGCGAGCAGCTCGGCCTCGCCGGCGACGACCCTGACCTCGGGATTGCCGGCGAGCGCCAGTGGGTCGCTGGGCAGCACCGCGACGGTCGTCGAGCGGCGCAGCCCGAGGGTGACCAGCGGCCGGTGGTCCTCGAAGTGGATCAGCACGTCGGACGGGTCGAGCAGCGGCACCCGCCGGGCTGAGGCCCAACCAAGCACCACCGGCAGCGCCGTCCAGTAGCTGTACGACTTCCAGGCCAGCGCGGCGCAGGCGTGCGGGGTGCCGCCCCAGCGCTGGGTGGCCGAGTGCAGGAACTTGGGCAGCCGGGTGCCGTCGACCAGGGTGGTCGCCGGGGCCCAGCCGAACTCATCGGTGACCAGCAGGCCGGGGGCGAGCCCGGGCACGTCGTCGGTGCCGAACATGGCGCGCATGGTTGCCGTGACCGGGGCCAGCGGCGTGGCGGTGAGATCCCGCCCCGGCATCACCGCTGTCACTAGATCATCCCCTGTCCCCAACGCGGATCGTTGAGCTAAGGCTAGCCTAACCACAGTTTCCCGGTCTGAGGAAGGTCCGATCCCGGCCGGATCGGGAGTCCTGGGTCACCCGGCACCGGCCCGTAAGTGCTGCTCGACGCCCTGCCGGTACTACCCTCGGCCGGCCCGGAGAAACGCCGTACCGCGTCCAGCGGGCGCGGCAGGATCGAGGGCCGTCGGTGGATTGTCAAGCAGAGTGTCGGCAAAGTGGCAGTTCCGTGTGCGCCTCGCCACGGAACGTGAAACTGAGACTCCCGGCCACGAGGAAGCCGATGACGACCTCACCCCTCGATCGTGCTGCCGACTCCTTCGCCGCCGAGCTCGCCCGCCAACGGACCACGCGGGGACTCTCGAAGAAACAGCTGGCCGTGCTGATGGGCTTCGACCCGTCGTACGTCAGCCACGTCGAGGGGCGGCGGCACCGCCCGACCGAGGACTTCGCCCGGCGCGCGGAGGCCGTCCTGGAGGCCAGCGGCGCGATCTGGCAGCGCTTCCGCGAGTACGACGACCTGCGGCAGGCCCGCAACGGGCAGGCCCACCGCGAGCTGCCGCTGCCCGGGCAGTGGCTGCCGCCCGGCACCGGCCTGGTCGTCGAGCGGGAACTGGCCACCCTCGTGCACACCGACGACGGCTACCGGTGCGTGATCCGGCGGGAGCTCTACAACGCGGGCACCGAGCCGGTCACCCGCTACCTGGTCCGGGTGGCGGTGGACCGCTACCCCAACGACCCGGGCCGCTCCAACCGGCACCACCGGGAGCACCCGCTCACCTTCGCCGAGTTGCAGCTGCGCGCGCACCGGGACGACGGCGGTGGCGAGCGCGAGCCGATGCACTGGCGGGCCAAGCACGACCGGGACGCCTTCAAGGAGATCTGGCTGCTCTTCGAGAACGGCGACCGGCGGTTCCCGCTCTATCCGGGTGACCGGGCCACCATCGAGTACGCCTACCGGGTAGGGGCGGAGAAGTGGGGGCCCTGGTTCCAGCGGGCCGTCCGGCTGCCCACCCGCCATCTGGCCGTACGCCTGGACCTGCCGGCGGCCCTCGACCCGCAGGTCTGGGGCGCGGAGACCTCACTCTCGGCGGAGGAGGGCCCGCTGCGCACCCCCGTCCAGCGGCACGACGACGGCGACCGCGCGGTCTTCGACTGGCAGACGGACGATCCGCCGCTGAACGCCCGATACCGGATGCAGTGGCGGTTCCGGGCCCGACCCGAGCCGGAGCACGACGCCACGCCGTCCGGACGGATCCGGCCCAGCGACCGGATGCGCGCTGCCGGGGTGCTGCAGCGCGGCGCCGACCTGCTCCGCCAGCCGGCACGGCCGCTCGACCTGCCCGCCGAGGAGTTGGTCGCCCGGGACCTGGTCGAGCGGCTCTCCGCCGCGCTGGTCCGCCTCGACGAACTGCACCCGTTCAGCAAGGGCGTCGGCATCGCGGCGCCGCAGCTCGGCGTCGGCCGGGCGGTGGCCGTGGTCCGGCCGCCGGATCGGGCCGCCGAACCGGTCGTGCTGCTCAACCCCCGGGTGGTCGACGTCTCGCCGGACACCGACGAACAGTACGAGGGCTGCCTCTCCTTCTTCGACCACCGGGGGCTGGTCCCCCGGCCGCTGCGCGTCGACGTGGAGCACGCCCAGTGGGACGGCAGCCGCATCATCACCTCGTTCGAGTACGGCATGGCCCGGCTGGTGGCGCACGAGATCGACCACCTGGAAGGGCGGCTCTACGTCGACCGGATGACGCCCGGGGTGCCGCTGGTGCCGGTGGAGGAGTACCGCGAGACCGGCCACCCATGGCGGTACTGACCTCCCGGTCCGCCGCTGCCGTCGCGGACCGCGTCCGGGAGCGCGCCCGAGCGGGGGCCGGGGCGCGTGCCCCAGGGGGCAGGGGCACGCGCCCCGGATGGGGGGAGGAAAGTCTCTAGAGTTCGCCGAAGGTGTCGTACCGGATGTGCGGCGGCGGGACGTCGTCGGCGGCGAGCACCCGCAGGGTGGACCGGACCATCCGCGCCGAGCCGGAGACGTAACAGTCGTGCGCCGTCCACGGGCCGAACCGGGCGACCACGTCGGAGATGTCCCCCTGCTCGCCGTCGAAGTCCGGGTCCTCGCTGCACGCCGGGGTGACCGACAGCCACGGGTGCGCCGCGACCAGCTCCTGGAGCCCGGGCAGCCCGTACAGGTCCGCCGGCCGGCGGGCGCCGTAGAAGACGTGCACCCAGCGGGTCCGGTTGTAGCTGGTCAGCTCCTCCACCAGCGCCTTGATCGGAGCGAGCCCCACCCCGCCGGCCACGCAGAGGATGTCCCGTTCCGAGGCGCGGTCCAGGGTCATCGAACCCATCGGCGCGGCCAGCCGGAGCAGGTCGCCCGGCTTCACCCGGCGGACCAGCGCCCCGGACACCCAGCCGGCCCCGGGCGACCGGACGTGGAACTCCAGCACGTTCTCGTCGTTCGGCGCGTTCGCCACCGAGTACGTCCGCCACACCCGCGGGTGGTGCCTCGGCACCTCCAGGCTCACGTACTGGCCGGCCTTCCACGGCAGCGGGTGCTGTAGGGCGCGGACGGTCAGCACCGCGCTGTCCGGGCCGTACCGCTCGTGGGTCAGCACCTCGGCGTGCCAGTACGGCGGGTTCTCGTCGGCCGCCGCCCCGGCCAGCATCTTCTCCGAGATCGCCGAGTACGCGTCCCGCCACGCCTGGTCGTACTCCAGGTTCCAGCCGTCGCCCGCCGTGCTGCGCAGGGCATCCAGCAGGGCGACACCCATCGTCGCGTAGTGCTCGGCGTCGACCTGGTACTTGCGGTGGTCCCGGCCGAGCGCCCGAAGGAACTCGTCGAAGCTCTCCGGGTCGCCGACGGTGTGGATCGCGGTGATGATCGCTTCCAGCAGCCGGTCACCCTGACCGGTCATCTGCACCGGGAAGAGCTGCCGCAGGTCGGGGTCGAGCAGGAACAGTCGAGCGTAGAAATGACCGCTCAGCCGCTCCCGGTGCTCCTCGACCAGGGTCCAGCTCTCCTTCAGCAGTCGCGCGAAGTTGTCCACGGGCGCGCTCCTTCTCCGGACGGCGAATGGGCGCCCATAGAATCTCCACGGAGCGTGCCGACCGGTCGCACAGAATGTGCGATCGGCTCGCGAGGGGTCTTCGCCCGTGTCGACGGGCAGTTCCGTCAGGCAGAGTGGTGCCGTGACCCTTGAGCTCACCCGCCCGGTGTCCCGCCGGATACTGGGGACCGAGACGCTGCTGGTCCTCGGCCTCTCCCTCGGCCAGTCGGCCGTCTACGCGGTCGTCTCGATCATCGCGAAGCTGACCGCCGAGGGCGGGCTCTCCAACCAGACCGCCGCGCTGAACACCTCCGCGTCTGCGCGGCCGTGGCTGGACCTCACGTACCAACTGCTCGGCATCGTCTTCGCGTTGCTGCCGGTGCTGCTCGCCGTACACCTGCTGAGCCGCGACCCCGGCGACCCGGTGCGGACGCTCGGCCTGGACGCCGGGCGGCCCGGGTCGGACCTGGCCCGCGGCGCCGGGCTGGCGGCGCTGATCGGCCTGCCCGGCCTCGCCCTGTTCTGGGCGGCGGCGCAGCTCGGCGTCAACGCCACCCTGGTGCCGGCCGCGCTGCCCGAGGTCTGGTGGGCGGTGCCCGTGCTGATCCTCGCCGCAGTGCAGAACGCGGTGCTGGAAGAGGTGATCGTGGTCGGCTACCTGGTCACCCGGCTGCGCCAGCTCCACTGGCGGCTCGGCGCGGTCATCGCCACGAGCGCCCTGCTGCGCGGCTCCTACCACCTCTACCAGGGCTTCGGCGCGTTCCTCGGCAACGCCGTCATGGGCGTGGTGTTCAGCCTCTTCTACCTGCGTACCCGGCGGGTGATGCCGCTGATCGTCGCGCACACCCTGCTCGACGTGGTCGCCTTCGTGGGCTACTCGCTGCTGCCCAAGGACTGGTTCGACTGGCTCTGACGGTCCGCCGGTCCTCGCCGCCGGCCGTCCTCGCCGCCCGCCCGGCTGGCCTGCTCGCCCGCCCGTCCGTCCGGCCTGGTCGCTCACCCGCCCGGCCAGTCCTCGTCGCCCGCCGTTCGCGCCCGCCGTCGGCGCGTCTGGCGCGGCCCGGGTCGCTCCCGGCGGCGCGTGATCGACTCGGGGTCGGCGACATCGCGGTATCGCGCACGCCGAGACACCGCCATTTCGGCGACCTGGAGTGGATCATCCGCCGGCCTGACCAGGGCGGTCGGGTGCTCCGTCGCGCGCCATCGGTCCGGTCCGGGCCGGCGGCCGGTCAGCCGTTGCGGGCCGGCCGGTAGGTGGTGACCGCGCGAGCCGCCAGCCGCTCGGCCGCCGCCGCGTCGCCGCTCGCCGCGGCGAGCACCGCCGCGCCCGGTAGCAGCCGGGACGCCAACCGCAGCGCCAACCAGCCACCCGCCTGCGCGGCCAGCGGCGCCGCGAGCCGCCAGGCAGCCTCCGCCGCGCGTGGCCAGGGCGCGTCGGCCGGCTCGTCCGCCGCCCGTGCCGCATCCAGCGCGGTACGCGCGCTCGCCGCGTCCGGGTGCACCTGGGTCAGCACCAGAAGCTCCGCCGCCCGGTCCGGGTGGGCCGGGTCCCGTCCGTACGCCGCCGCCAGGTGCAGCACCAGGTTGGCCTGGGTCCAGAGCACCGCGGCCAGCTCGGCGAACGGGGCGAAGAACCCGGCGAGCGCCGCGCCGGCCCCGCCCGCGCCGGCCAGCCGGACGAACCGCCGGGTGGCCAGCCGGGCCAGCCCGTCCGGCGACGCCTCGGGGTACGCCGACCGCAGCCGCTCGGCCCAGTCCCGGGCACCCGGACCGAGCGCCTCCACGGCGGCCAGCGCCAGCAGCTCCGGCGCGAAGCCGGGATGCTCGAGCACCCGCCCGGTGAGCACCCGAAGCTCCGGCTGCGACGGCGTGGCCGCCGCGGTCCTCGGTACGGGTACCTTGCCGATCGTCGCCGCCTTCGTGAGGTCGGAGGCGTCCTTCGATACGCGGACCGCCTTCGCGGCCGGTGCCGCCTTCGCGGCCGGTGCCGCCTTCGCGGCCGGTGCCGCCTTCGCGGCCGGTGCCGCCTTCGCGGCCGGTGCCGCCTCCTCGGCCGATGCCACCTTCGCGACCGGTGTCGCTTCCCCGGCTGGTGCCGCCTTCGCGACCGGTGTCGCGTCCCCGGCCGACGTCGCCTTTCCGGCCGTTGTCGATTTCCGCGCCGGAGCTGTCTTCCGCGCCGGCGCTGCCTTCCGGCCCGGCGCTGCCTTGCGGGCAGGTGCCGCCTTACGGGCCGGTGTCGCGCTCTCCGTAGCTGCGGACACCGCCGTCGTGGCCGCGGCCGACTCTGCTGCGGGCGCTGCCTCCGGTGTGGGCGCTGCCTCCGGTGTGGGCGCTGCCTCCGGTGTGAGCGCTTCCCCTGGTGCGGGGGCTGCCTCCGGCGCGACTCTGGCCGATGGGGGCGCTGCGTCTGGTGCGGGCGCAGCCTCCGGCGTGGGGGGTGCCTCCGGCGTGACAGCAGGCGAGTAGCCGCGCTGGTCCGAGGCGGAAACCGTCTCCCCTTCCGCGCTTGCACCTGCCTCGACGGGGGCTGCCAGCGTTGCGGCGGGCAGTATCGCGGCGGCCGGTGCGGCCGGGGCTGCCCGGCGGGCCGGGGTCCGCTTCGTGCCGGAAGCCGCCTTCCTTGCTCCGCCGGCCTTCCTCGGTGTCGCCGGCTGCCCGGCCGCCCCTGGCGTCGTCGGCGCGTCGTCGGGCGGTGCCGCAGTCGTGGCCGCTGTCGCCTGCCGAGGCGATTGCGGCGCGGTCGCCGCCGACGGGGTGGCGGCCTCTTCGGCGGTCACCGGTTGCGCGGAAGCCGCGATCGGGGAGCGCTGAGTCCGATCGCTGGCGGGTGCTGGCTCCTCGGCGGGTGTGACGCTCGCCGCATCCGCCCGCTTTTGCGGGCCCGGCTGCCGGGGCAGCGGCTGATCGGGATCGGGCGGCCGGAACAGCACCGGCGGGGCGGCCTTGCCGCGCCGGGCTCGTTTCGTACCGTCTTCTGCGGCCGGCGGTGCCGGCTCGACGGCGGCCGGTGGGGTGAAGGTCGCCTTCGGGGAGCGCCGCCGGGCACGCTCAGCAGGCTCGCGGCGGGTCGGCTCGCTCGGGGGCTGCTCCTGCATATCGATGGAGAGTAGTCCCGATCACGCTCGCGCACAGCGTGGAATCGCGGACGCCGTGGGCTGCCCCGGCAGCACTGGGGAAGTCGCTTTGCTCCCGGTGGGTGGCGACCTGTATCCTCGGGCGCGGTGGTCTGCGGGTCACCGAGGAGACTTCGCCTAGTCTGGTCTATGGCGCCGCACTGCTAATGCGGTTGGGGTCTTAAAGCCCCTCCCGGGTTCGAATCCCGGAGTCTCCGCGCGAAGGCCGGGTGTGTAGACTGGCCGAGCACCAGCGCCCGTAGCTCAATGGATAGAGCATCTGACTACGGATCAGAAGGTTAGGGGTTCGAGTCCCTTCGGGCGCACAGAGCAAGGGGAAGCCCCCGACCAGCCGAAACGGCACGGTCGGGGGCTCTTTCGTGTCCGCCAGAATCACGCTTCGAGCGGCCATGGGCGAGCATGAGCGATGCCCCTGAATGGCGAAGTTCGTGCGGGTGCCAGTGCCCGAGCCCGGCCCGCTTGCACAGCGCCGAAAACCGGTGGGAGAAGTTGTCCGGATCAAGGCGACCCGCAAAGCGGGCCGCGCCGGACCGGCCCCGGCCTGCTGGCGACCTCGGCCGGCCCCGGCCGGGCCGACCGGCCACGTTGAGGGACGACGGACCTTGGAACACCTCGGGGTTCCGCCCCGAACCCCGGCCCTCCTCAGAGGTCCGCTTGAACGGGCTACAGCCCTCGTTGCCGACGAGGGCCGTCAGAGTGGGGCGAGGCGGCGCTTGAGCAGGCAGAACTCGTTGCCTTCGGGATCGGCGAGGACGTGCCAGGACGCATCCGCAGGCTGACCGATGTCGACGAGTTTGGCCCCGGCGGCCAGGAGGCGTTCGAGCTCGGCGTCCTGATCGCGGTCGGTGGCGTTGACGTCGATGTGCAGCCGGGCATACCCGTTATTCGGCTCGTCGTTGCGGATGAGGAAGATCGTCGGCTGCGGGCCCCCGAACCCTTCGCGCGGGCCTATCTCGATGTAGACCTCCTCTTCGCGATCGAGCTCTATGAAGTCCAGGACCTCGCACCAGAACCGCGCCAGCACCTCGGGGTCGCGGCACTTGAGCACGAGCTCACTGATACGGCATGCCATTGACGAAACCTACTCTCAGGGTGGGAACTGCAGGGGTGCCGCACGCGCATCTCATGGGCTCCCGCAGTGAGAACGTTTCGCGACCGTACCGGGCGAGGCGAGCAGGGGCGAAGTGATTCCGGGCCCTCGCCTGGCCGGGCTGCCAGGCGAGGGCCGTAGGTCGCGCAGTAGGGCAGCTGACTGGGTGCCCAGTCGGTCGGCCCTCGTTGACCTGAGCTGGCGCAGGGTGGCGAGCGGGGGTCGGGATGTTGCCAACTTCAGTAGCCACCGACAACACCGGTCCGCTGGTCGTGGCACTGAACGCCAAGGCCGCTACCTGAGCTGTCTGGACTGTCCAGGCACACTTGCGTCGTGGAACGGCACGAGTTCGGCGCCGCGGTGCGCCAGTTGCGGGAGAATACGGCCCCTGCGACTGTCGGGCTACCGGTCGGCCGTCGGCGGGTGCAAGGGTTGCGGCGGGAGGAGCTCGGCGAGCTCGCGGGGATGTCTGCGGACTACGTACGCCGGTTGGAGCAGGGGCGCAGCCATCCGTCGGTCGGGGTGGTGAACGCCATCGCCCGTGCATTACGAACCGGGCGGGCGGAGTACGAGCGGCTCTGCGCGCTGGCCGGCTACGCCGCCGCGGACGGGCAGGTGCCGAACGAAATCGGTCCGGGTGCGATGCGGCTGCTGGAGCGGTTCACGGACACTCCGATGTTCGTCTCCGATGCGGCGATGAATCTGGTCGCCGTGAACAGTGCGTTCATGGCCCTGGGGCACTGGGATCTCACCGGGGACCCTTGGGAGTGGAACATCGCCTGGCGTACGTTCTGCGATCCGTTCAGTGGTTTCAAGCAATCCGCGGCTGACGCGACCGATCATGAGGCGGTCCTCGTTGCCCGCTTGAAGAGCGCGCTGTTGCGCTATCCCGCTGACGCGTCGCTCGCCGCGCTGGTGAACGAGATGCGGAGCCGAAGCCGCCTGTTCGACACCTTGTGGCGCACGCCGCGACCGGTGGCGGCCTACGAGAGCAGTGCCGCGTTCATTCATCCGGACGGTGGCGCCGTCACGCTCGTCGGCAGCCTTCTCGCCATCCCGGGCGACGATTTGGCGGCTCTGATGCTCACCGCGGCACCGGGTTCGGCCGATTCGGCGCGTCTCGCCGAGATCGTCGGCGACGCCGGCGAGCCGACCATCATCAAGGTGGGCCAGCCCGGCCCAGGCTAACCGCGCCGGATCCTGCCAGATTGAGTGACGTCTCCAGCGACCGCGGATCCAGCGGCTGCCTCCGGGCGGCCCTGGTGACGCCGGACTGGACGCCTTCGCAACTCCAAGCAATGCCGCAGGGGGTCACCTCCGCGTCGGCGCTGCTTCAAGTTCGAAGCACATTGATGGCGCTCACGGGAGCAGGTTGAGTAATGAAGGCAGTGCGTTTTCACGAGTTCGGCGGTCCCGAGGTGCTGCGCTACGAGGACGTCCAGCAGCCCACCCCCGGCGCCGGTCAGGTCCGGATCCGCGTCGCCGCCACGTCGTTCAACGGCGTCGACGGCAACATCCGCGCGGGCTACATGCAGGGTCCGATCCCGGTCGAGCTGCCACACACTCCCGGCATCGACGTAGCCGGCACGGTCGACGCGCTCGGTGACGACGTGGACGACGTCGCGGTCGGCGACCGGGTGATCGGCTTCCTGCCGATGACGGGGACCGGAGCGGCCGCCGAGTACGTGATCGCGCCGGCGAAGATCTTGACGGGGGCGCCCAAGAACATCCCGTTGGCCGACGCGGCGGCGCTCCCGCTGGTGGGCCTGACCGCGTGGCAGGCGCTGTTCGACCACGGCAAACTGACCGCCGGTCAGCGGGTGCTGATCAACGGTGCCGGCGGAGCGGTCGGCGGATACGCCGTGCAGCTGGCGAAGGAGGCCGGTGCCGAACTGATCGCCACGGCCAGCCCACGCAGCGCCGACCGTGTCAAAGCCGCAGGCGCCGACCAGGTGATCGACCACACCAACACCGACGTGACCGCGGCGGTGACCGAGCCGGTCGACCTGGTACTCAACCTCGCGCCGGTCGCCCCGGAACAGCTCGCCGCGCTGGTCACGCTGATCAATGACGGCGGGACCCTCGTCAACACCACCGTCTGGATGCCCGCCCCTTCCGACGAGGGGCGCAGCGTGCGCGGCATCGACCTGTTCGTGCGCAGCGACGCCGACCAGCTCGCCGACCTGGCCGCCCGCGTCAGCACCGGTGAGTTGCGCGTCGACGTCGCCCGGCGGGTGCCGCTGGCCGAACTGCCCGCCCTGCACGGCGAGGCGCTGCCCGGCGGCAAGGTCGTCATCACCGTCGCCGACGCCTGATCACCAGCACGGACCACAAGGAGACGAACCACCATGATTCCCGACGACGACCCGTCCCGCTCACTGACCGTGGCAAACCCCGACGACCCCGCCACGACGTACATCTCGCTGGTGGGCAACACCTACGGCATGCTGATCACCGGCGAGCAGACCAACGGCCGGTACTGCCTGATCGACATGCACGTGCCCGACGGCGGCGGCCCGCCGCCGCACCGGCACGACTTCGAGGAGATGTTCACGATCCTCGAGGGCGAGATCGAATTCACCTTCCGCGGCGAGAAGCACCTCGTACGGGCTGGGTCCACCGTCAACATCCCGGCCAACGCGCCGCACAACTTCCGCAACGTCTCGGGCGCACCGGCCCGGATGCTGTGCATGTGCACCCCCGCCGGGCAGGACGAGTACTTCACGCGCATCGGCGACGTCGTCGAGGGCAAGGACGCGCCGCCGCCGCAGCTGACGCCGGACGACCTCGCTGAACGCCGCCGCCGTGCGGCAGAGCTGGCCTCGACCTACCGCAGTGAATTTCTGTGACTACCGCGACGAGCAACCCGCTACCGCTGACCGCCACGAGTCGCGCATCGGCGGTGACCGCACCTACGCGTGCGGCCACCGTCGCGGCCCGGCCGGGCCCGCGTCAGCTCGTTCAGCCGAATTGAAACGTCCGCCTCACGGGGTCGCGGGTGGCGAGCTCGGCCGATAGGACGTCCAGAGGGAATCGGCGACCGCGACGCCCATCAGCACCATGCTGCCGGCGACGCTCAGGCCCAGACCCGGGAGGTGCGGCGCGAGTGGCGTGATGGCGACGGCCACGACGATCCCGACGAGGTGGGAGCGCGGGACGCGCAGGAAGACTTCGTGGTCGAGGGTGGCGCGACCGGCGAGGAAGAGAGCGGCGCCGCCCAGGATGAGCGCGGTCAAGGTGGCGTCCGGCCGCGCCAGGGGGTCGTCGATGACCCGCTCGATGCCGGCCGCGGTGGCGACCACCGCGACGACCATCAGCCAGTGGGCGTACGGATTCGTCTGCACCAGCCGGCTCCGGTGGGCGGACGTCTCGATGGCGTCCCGCAGGATCGCCCCTGTTCGGCGGGCGTAGCTCCACCAGAGCACCACCGCCGTCAGGAAGGCGATGACGAAGGCGGTGATGCGGGGCGCGTCGAACGGCATCCGGCTCAGGGCCAGCACGGTGATCAGGACGAGTTCGCCCAGGGTGAGGATGTAGATCTGCTGGTACCGCTCGGCCAGATGCTCCGGGGCCACCGCGTACTGGGGCAGCGGTGGCCGGCCCGGGATCGGGAAGCGCAGCCCGAAGCCGACGTAGTCCACGGTCAACGCGGCCAGCCACACGACGAGTCGTGGCCCAGGCTCGGGCACCAGGCCACCGGCTATCCAGAGGACGCCGGAGACGGTGGTCCAGAGCAGGACCCGTAGTGGCCGCTCCTGGTCGCGGCGACCACGCAGCGACGGGATGAGCACCAGGCCGCGACCCCAGTTGATCGCCGCCCAGGTCGCGCCGAAGACCAGTCCGTGGTTGCTGAACGCGTGTGGCAGCGCGGCGGACATCAGCATGCCGCCGAACATGATGCCCAGGATCACGAACCGGATGCGTCGCGCCTGCGGGGTGTACAGGTCGGTGAAGGAGGTGGTGGTGACCCAGACGGCCCAGAGCGTCGACAGGGCGATCAGCGCGTGGGCCATCGACGTCCAGGTCGGCTCGGTGGCCATCTTCTGCGACGTCAGGGCAAGGCTGGCGATGAACGTCAGGTCGAAGAAGAGTTCCAGCAGGTCCGCGCGCTGTGGCCCCTCGACCATTCGGGTCAACGGCCGGCGTGCGCCATCCATCACCGAAAGCTTCCTCGATCTCGCGATGCCACGGCTGGGGCGCTGGGTGATCCGAGGCTCACCCTAAACGGGCATCGCGCCCTTCGAGGACGAACCGCGGAAGCCGGCGGCAGCGGGCGTCACGCGGGCGGGAGTTGATCGAGCCAGATCACGATCCCGGTCAGGTCGTTGAGTACGGCCGCGACGCCCGCCCGGATGGCGGCCGCGCAGCGCTCGCCGGTGAAGGAGTCGGCGTCGTACGTCGAGGACATGCCGAGCCCTTCGCCCCGGAAGGACGCGCCGGACCAGTCGACCGCCGTGACGTTGTGGGTGGGCTCGGCCAGCTCGGCGCCGACCACCAGGAACTGCTGCGACAGGTGGCTCGGGGTGACCAGCGCGAGCGGGTCGATGAGGTCGTTGCCCGCGCTGACGATGAGGTCCGGACTCATCTCGAGGGCCTTGACGATGCTGGCGACGGGGTTGTGGGCGTCGGGGACCACCGTCCTGAGGTCGACGTGCTCGTCGTCGGCCCACTCCTCGACCGCGGTCACCAGGGACCTGGTCGGGCGATCGTCGCCCATGGTGAGCAGCACCACCCGGTAGTCCTTGGAGGGATGCACGCCGGCCCAGGAGCCGGGCTGTGGCGTGACGGTCGACTCCGGGGCGGGCCGGGCGGAGGGGTCGATGAACCCGGGGCCGAGAGCGCCGACGGCGCTGGGCTTGGGGTGCGGCCGGGACCAGTCGTTGCCGGAGCTGCATCCGGTGACCAGTGCGGCGGCCGCGGCCAGCATGGCAACGGCCCGAAGCGGGGGGCGCAAGGCGGTCGTCCTCTTCAGTGGTGGCGGAAAGGTGCGCGTGTCTTTCCCCGTATTCCTATCCCAGTTCCGGCCGGCTTCAATCCGCCGGCCGCCGATACGGCCGCTTGTTCTCCGGCGGTTCGCCAACGGTCGGGCCCTTGTTCACCCGTGCCATGCAACGTGCACTGGCCATAGCGAGGGAGCAACAAATGTTACTGGGCGTCCGCCGTACCGTTATCGTCGCCGTTGTCGGAATCGCCGCGGCGGTGATCGCCTTTCTGAGCGCCGGCCCGGCGTTCGCCCACGGGTTTTCGTCGACTGTGTACGCGAAGGTGACCGCGGGAGACGAGGGTCACATACGAACGGCGTTGGGGCTCGAATACGACCTCTTCGTCGTGTCGGCCGCTGATTCCGAGGACGACGACCCGCTCTTCCGGACGGGAACCGCCGCGTTCGAGGCGGGTGACGCCGGCGGGCAGGCGGCCGCGCTCGACACCCATGCGTCGTCGGCCGTCAGGTACGTCACCGAGCGCTTCTCGGTCACCTCGGGCGGCAAGGCCTGCACACCGACCCAGGTCGGCGACTTCACCATCGGCGAGCAGGAGGGCGTGCCGTACGCCGATCTGCTGCTCGACTGGGCGTGCGCCGAGCGGAGTGACGAGCACGCGGTGCGCAGCGAGCTGTTCTCCGACGCCGAGGGCTACGTCAAGGGCACCAAGACGATCGTCACGTACGAGATCGACGGCCGGTCGGGTAGTGCCGCGCTCGACGCCGGCCGCCCCTCCTTCTCGACCGCCCAGTCCTGGTACGAGCGGTTCTGGGAGTTCTTCCGCCTGGGCGCCGAGCACCTGCTGACGGGGATCGACCACATCCTGTTCCTGCTGGCGCTCATCGCCGGGTCGCGGCGCCTGCGGGAGGTCGTGCTCGCGGCCACGAGCTTCACCCTCGCGCACTCGGTGACCTTCCTGCTCGCCGCCCTCGGCCTGGTCGACGTGCCCGCCAGGGTCGTGGAGCCGGTCATCGCGCTGTCGATCGCGGTGGTCGCCGGCTGGCACCTGTGGGGGATCTGGCGGCGCGGCGACCACGCCACCGACCTCGAGCCGGCGGGGCGCGGTCACTTCAACCTGGACCGCTCCGGCTGGATCCGCCTCGGCGTCGTGTTCTGCTTCGGACTCGTGCACGGACTGGGTTTCGCGGGCGCGCTCGGGATCGACGAGGCGTGGTCGTGGACGTTGCTCTGGTCCCTGCTGGTCTTCAACGTCGGCATCGAGACGGTGCAGCTGGCGATCATCGCCGTTGTCTTCCCACTGCTGATCGCGTTGCGGCACCGTACGCCGAAAGCGGGCCTCTGGGTGACCGGCGCTATTTCTGCTGGCGTGTCCGCTATGGGGCTGGTCTGGTTCGTGGAACGCGTGTCTGGGTCCTGAGTATGGCTAACTAGTTCGGGAAGTGCAGCCAGTCGCAAGATCGCGTTCATGGCCGGTTCATGACGCGGCGAAAGTTTGAGATTGCTTCTCCGTCATCGGGAAAGCCAATCCATTTCTCTATTTGAAGAGGGAAAACAGTCGATGGCATTGAGCACCTCGACGCGAGCCTCCGGGCTCGTGCGGCACCGCGTGGCCGCAGGGGTCACAGCGGGAGTTCTGGGCCTGGCCGCGGCCCTCGGTAGCGGCCTGACGGCCACCGCGAGCGCTGCCGAATCCACCACGCTCACCGGCGTCATCCTCGGTGTGGGCGCCAACGAGACCCAGCGCATCGTGACCTGGTACTCCTCTGCGGACACCGCGCAGAAGATCCAGGTCGCCCCGACCGCCGAGATCGTCAACGGCGAGTTCCCGGCCGGCGCGGTCAGCTTCGACGCCGTCGGTGCGGCGAACACCTCCACCACCGGTTTCAACCGGCACGCCACGATCACCAACCTGCGGGAGAACACGGCGTACACGTACCGTGTCGGCTCCGAGGACAGCTGGTCGCCGGCGTACTCCTTCAAGACGCAGGACTTCGAGGGCAACTACGACTTCCTGTTCTTCGGCGACCCGCAGATCGGCTCCTCCGGCGACCGGCTGAAGGACCAGGCCGGCTGGGAGGAGACCCTGAAGGTCGCCACCGCGGCCAACCCGAACGCCGAGCTGCTGGTGTCGGGCGGTGACCACGTGGAGAGTGCCAACGACGAGGGTCAGTGGACCTCGTTCATGGCGCCCGACCAGCTGCGTCAGTACCCGGTCGTGGCCACCATCGGTAACCACGACGTGGGCGGCAAGTCCTACGAGCAGCACCACTTCACCCCGAACACCGACCGCACGGCCCCGTACTACGACAACGGGAACCCGGCGGGCACCAAGTCCGGTGGCGACTACTGGTTCGTCTACAAGGACGTGCTGTTCATCGACATCAACAGCAACAGCTACAACCCGGCCTCGGGTGGCGGCGGCGACGCGGCGCACGTCGCGTACATCACCGACGTCGTCAACAAGCACGGCTCCGAGGCCAAGTGGAAGGTGCTGGTCTACCACCACTCGATCTACTCGCCGGCCAGCCACGCCACCGACGGCGACAACAAGCAGCGGCGGGAAGACTTCACCACCGCCTTCTCCAACCTCGGCATCGACATGGTGCTGCAGGGCCACGACCACAGCTACTCCCGCAGCTACGCCATCAAGAACGGCCAGAAGGCGAACCCGGCGGAGCAGCCCGGCGCGGCCGAGGTCTACCCCGGCCCGGGTGGCGTCATCTACGTGACGGCGAACTCGGCCTCCGGCTCGAAGTACTACGACATCAAGAAGCCGGACAGCACCGGCACGGGCATCCGTGGCAACGGTCCGGACCCGCTGAACCCGAACAGCTACTGGTACAACTCGGTGCAGAACCAGGAGCACGTCCGCAGCTACGTCAAGGTGCAGGTGCGGGGCGACAAGCTCGTGCTGGAGAACCTCCGCAGCGGCACCTGCGCTGCGCCGAACGCGGCGGTCGAGAAGGGCCTCTCCTGCACCAACACCGCCGAGGGCCAGCCGATCGGCTCGATCGTCGACAACGTGACGGTGCACCCGTACCACGGTGACGGCCAGGCCATCCAGGTCAACGTGCCCAACCCGGCTCCGGGTGAGTTCGGCTGGACGATCGACGGCTACAACGGCCTGGTCGACCTCGGCACCGCGCAGGAGCGCAACGGCACCTACTTCGGGGCGACCGGCAAGATCAACCCGATCCTCGTGTCGGACAGCCGCCGCTCGCTGGCCCCGTGGTCGATCTCGGCCAACGTGGGTGACTTCCAGGACGGCGACAAGACCTTCTCCGGCGCCAACCTGGGCTGGACGCCGTACGTGCTCGACGCCGGCGCGGGTGCCGAGGCTGGCGCCCCGGTTCTGTCCGGCTACGACGACCAGGGCAAGGGTCTCTCGGTCTCCAGCGCCCTCGGTTCGGCCGCACAGGGCCACCCCCGCGGTGGGGCGAAGCTCGGCGCCGACCTGGACCTGAAGATCCCGGACAGCGTCGCGAAGGGTAGCTACCGCGCCACCCTCACGATCACTGCGCTGAGCAGCTGATCGAACTGTTCCACCGGGCGGGGTAGGACCTTCGGGGCCTACCCCGCCACCCGTGGCAAACCACCCAAGATCACCTCAAGGATCCGAGATGCATGCGCCCCTGACCCGTTGGAAGACCAGGACCGCCACCCTCCTCCGTACGACCGCCCTGTCCCTGCTCGCCGCCGTCGCGGCCGTCGGCGTCGGCGCCGGCCCCGCCGTGGCAGCGGACGGTAACGTCGCCTGGACGGTCCGGACGGCCTCCAACAGCTACGGCGCGGCCCGGTCCAGCTACAGCTACAACGTCAATCCCGGCGGCATGGTCGAGGACGCCATGGTCGTCGCCAACCGCGGCCCCGCGCCGCTGAACCTCTCCGTCTACGCCGCCGACGGGTTCACCACCGACGCGGGTCAGCTCGACCTGCTCACCAAGGACAAGAAGTCCGTGGCGATCGGCGCCTGGGCCCACCCTGGTGCGGGCAACGTCGTGATCCAGCCCGGGAAGACCGCCCAGGTTCCCTTCAAGATCACCGTTCCGGACAACGCCACGCCCGGCGACTACGTCGGGGGCATCCTCACCTCCCTGACCCAGCCGGACCAGGCGCAGGGCATCAACGTCGACCGGCGCCTCGGGATCAGGATCAAGCTGCGGGTCGGCGGTGAGTTGAAGCCGAGCCTCGCGATCGAGGACCTGAAGGTGAAGTACGACGGCACCTTCAACCCGTTCAGCAAGGGCGACGCCACCGTCACCTACAAGATCCACAACATCGGCAACGCCGCCCTCTCCGGCCAGCAGGCGGTGTCGGTGTCGGGTCCGTTCGGGTCGCTGCGCGCCGAAGCGGGTGAGATCGGGGCGCCCCCGGAGCTGCTCCCGGGCGAGAGCTGGAACGTGACGGTGCCCGTGCACGGTGCGGCACCAGCCGTCCGGCTCGCGGCGACCGCAACCCTCACGCCGCTGCTCACCGACGCATCGGGCTCCACCACCTCGCTCGAGCCGGTCCGCGTCACGGCGCACGGCTGGGCCATCCCCTGGACCCTGTTGCTGCTGCTCGTCGTGCTGGCCGCCGTCGTCACCGGGGCGGTCCTCCTCCGGCGCCGCAACCGCGTGCAGCGCAAGCTGCGCGAGGATGCACGCGTGCGCGAGGCGGTCGACCAGGCGCTCCGCGACCAGGAGGCGCCGACGAGCTGACCCCGACGGGAACCGGCCGGACCCGGCTCGCAGCAGAGTTGGTGCCGTCACCTGCGCGCTGCCCGCGGACCGGCCGGTGACCCTCACCGGGGCGCTCGCCGCTGGGGCTGAAGCCGGGGAGCGGGGGCCCCGATGGACGCGGCCGGGACCGCGCCGTCAGCGCGGCGGCTCAGCCGGCCGGCGGTAGACGCCGTACCACCAGGTGGCGGCGAGTTCCCGGGCCGCCGCCGCATCGCCGCTGCCGTCGTCGACGGTGATGTGCTGGGCCAGGAACCGTTCCCCGCCGATGACGATCAGGCGGCTGGTCTGGACCGGATCCATCTCCTTCGGCAGTTGGCCGCTCTGCTGCCCGGCCACGATCAAGTCCTTGGTGTTGCGGACGAACTGGTCCAGCCGGGCGGTCCAGAACTGGCGCACCTGCGGGTCGTAGCCGGAGACCTCGTTGATCGCCGCCAACACCGCCGCGTGCTGCCGGTAGACCCGGATGACCTCGCTGAAGACCTCGGTCAGGGCGGCTGGGCCGTCGGCGTCAGCCCCGGGCTGCCAGGCCGCCGCGATGTCGAAGGACATCTGGCTCATCGACTCGGCGAGCCGCATCAGCAGCTGGGTCTTGTCGGCGAAGTGGGTGTAGAAGGTCGACCGGGCGACCCCGGCCTCCCGGGCGATGCGCTGCACACCCAGCTCGGTGAAGCTCACCCCCTCGGCGAGCAGGCGCTCGGTGGTGGCGAGGATCCGGGCCTCCACCGGGACGCGGCGGTCGCCGGACGCGGAGGGCCGCCGGGTGATGGATGGCATAGCGGAATCCTAGGCACCTGGTGGGCCGGGACGCCGAGCGCGACCTGGTGGCGAGGGCGTGGGGCTGCTGGTCTGGAGCCCGCTGGCCGGCGGCTTCCTCCGGGAGGACATGGCCACCGAGGTGACCCGCCGCGGCGCCGCCGGGCCCGGGACCGCCGCTGCGGCCCGGACCCGGCGCGCGTCGTACCCCAAGGTCAGACCGCGGTGGCCGCGGTCCGCCGGGCCCGCTCGGCCCGCCGGCGCAGCTGCTGGTACGCCCCGGTCAGGCCCATCGCCCGACGGACCTCGACCAGGGTCTGATGCACCTCGCGGCGAGTTCTCTCGGTGCCGTCCACGATCAACTGGTCGACCAGGCCGCGGTCGGCCTCGATCTCGGCGCGGCGTTCCCGGATCGGGTCCAGGAACCGGTTCACCGCCGCCACCAGCTGCTCCTTGACCTCCACGTCACCCACCCGGCCGGCCCGGTAACGCTGCTTCAGCTCGTCGACCCGGGCCCGGTCCGGGTTGAACACGTCGTGGTACGCGAAGACCGGATTCCCCTCGACCGTGCCGGGCACGTCGGCCCGCACCCGGTTCGGGTCGGTGTACATGCTCATCACCTTGCGGCGCACCGCCGCCGGATCGTCGGAGAGCAGGATGCTGTTGCCGCGGCTCTTGCTCATCTTGCCCTGCCCGTCCGTGCCGACCAGGGTCGGCGTCTCGGCCGGGATCAGCTCCGGGACGGGGAACACCTCGCCGTAGAGGTGGTTGAACCGTCGGGCGATCTCGCGGGTCACCTCGACGTGCGCGGCGTTGTCCTTGCCGACCGGGACCACCCGCCCCTTCACGCAGAGGATGTCCGCCGCCTGGAGCACGGGATAGCCGAGCAGCCCGTACGGCATCTCCTCCTTCCCCGCGTCCCGGGCCATGTCCTTGAGCGACGGCACCCGTTCCAGCCGGGGCACGGTCACCAGGTTCTGCAGGAGGGTGTTCAGGTCCCCGACCTCGGGAATCGCCGACTGGAGGTAGAACGTGGCGCGGGCCGGGTCGACGCCGGCGGAGAGGATGTCGGTGACCATGTCGCGGGCATTGCCGGACACCCGCCCGACGTCCTCGCGGCTGTTCCTCGTGGTGAGCATGTGCAGGTCGGCGATGATGAAGAAGCTCTCGTACCGCTGGTGCAGCCGCACCCGGTTGGCGATGCTGCCGACGTAGTGACCGAGGTGCAGCCGCCCGGTCGGGCGGTCCCCGGTGAGCATCCGTGCAACGGACATGGTGATACGCCTTTCGTGCCTGGTGGAAGGTGGTTGACGCGTTGCGCGCACCGGTGGGGACAGCTCGGCCCCACCGGTCAGCGTGATCGGCTCAGGAAGCCGTCCGCCATCGCGCGCCGTCGCGGAACCGCGGCCCGCCGGCACGAAGGACGTCGATGATCTGCTCGCGGCCGTCGCCGGAGCTGGTCGGAACGGTGAGCACCACGCCGAGCGGGAGGCCGTCGACGACCTCGACAGCCTCGGGCGCGTAACTGCTCGGCCGGACCATGGCTCCACGGTAACCCGTACCGTGCTGCCGGCTCAGCCCTGCCGGTAGCTGTCCGCGTAGTAGCTGCCGACCCGCTGCTGGTAATCCGGCTGGCCGTACTCCTGCGGGTCGAACGCCAGTGAGTCCTTGACCTGCTGGCGGGTGCGGTCGACGTGCACCGTCCGCGTCTGGTGATCGACGCGGGCGACGGTGCCGGCCGGCAGTAGGACCTTGTGGCCGAGGATCCACGGCCCGGTGTCCACCACCAGGTAGCGCGCGTCGGTGTCGTCGCTCGCCCGGTCGATCGAGCCGATCCGGCCGTCGGTGGCCTCCACCCAGTAGCCGACCAGGTCGATGGGGGTGCCGGGGCCCGGGGCGTCCGGGCCGTCCGCGCCGCCGGCCGGCCCGTCCGCCGGGCCGTCGTCGGGGCCGGCTCCGCTGTACCCGCCAGCGAGGGCGGACGGGTCGCGCCAGGCCCAGGGATTGAACGGGGCGGACGGCATGGGCACCTCCGATGGGTCTGTCTCTGCTCCTTCAAGCAGTGCCCGCTCCGTTTCCTCAGGAAACGCGGGGCAACAGAACGTCTCCGCGCCGAGGGCGCGCACCCGCCGGCCGCGGGTGCATCGGGGCTTGCCCATCGCAGGCCGGCTGGCCTGGGGTTCGGCACCGGTGGTCGGATCAGGACGCTGGCATACTCGGCTGCCATGGTGCTGTCGCGTGGCTGGGCTCTCTTCCTCACCGGGGTCGGCGTCTGGACCTGGGTGATCTGGCCGAGGTTCGCCCTCGCCATCTGGAACGACCCACGTTCCTGGTCGACCGGGACCGTCGCGGACGGCGCCGGCACCAGCTTCCTGTGGGTGCACGCCCTGCTCATCGCGGCGTCGCTGGCGATCGGGACCACCGTCGGAGTGCTCGGCGTGCGGGGCTGGCTCGCGTCTCGGCGCCGGCGCAACGCATCGCCGTCCTGAGCGTTGTACGGGCTGACGGGGACGGTGTGACGCGGGACGCTCCGCGCCGATTTGACGATCAAACCCACGGACGCGTAACTTTCTCTCTGCCAGCGCGGAACGGGGCAAACGGGACGAAAGCCCGGGAGCTCCGATACCGGGACTGGCACCGGAACCGGAGGGGTCAGCCTCTGCGGGATCGGACCGGGCGGTGCCCCGGATTCGCCGCGAGGCGGATTTGGCGAGGCGCAACCGACCGGGTAAGGTTGACGACCGGCAGGGCACCGGGCGAGCTTGCGGGAAACCGCAGCGGCCGGCCTGTCGAATCCGATGATCAAGCCAGTGGTTCGCCGCTGCGCGTGTTCAGCGGAGCCAACCCGTACGAAGCACGACAGACCGGCACAGACCGGTTTGACACGGCGGAGACGGTGAGGTAACGTAGTAAAAGTGCCCGGCGCGGGAGCGGCGGGGATGGTGAACGGAATTGCCCCGGATGGGGGCCTCCTGGTGGGGGTTCTTCTGATGGT